>NZ_BCBG01000100.1:0-128609 GCF_001320485.1 Pseudomonas sp. NBRC 111130 | reverse complement strand
CAAAGCCGCCCGCTCCCATCATCCGGCCCCTGCGCTGCGCTCCGGGGTCCCCTCACTCCGGCCTTGCTCCCGGGAGGACCGCGCTGCAGGCCCCATCCTGGGGCCCAGCGCTTGACGGGCATCCATGCCCGTCACCTCCCTCCGCAAGACCTGCGTTCGGCCTCCTGAAGTCGCAATTTGCGTCGCCTGAACTATCGCGCGCTTAGAAGCCAAAGCAAAAGCAGAGCAAAAACAAAAGCAAAAGCAAAAGCAAAAGCAAAAGCAAAAGCAAAAGCAAAAGCAAGAGCAGGGGGGCGAGGCGTACAGCGCGAGATCAGAGGCCCAGGGTGAGTGCTGCGTCCTTGATCCAGAGACGAGCACCCTGAGCGCCGGCGCTTGCCTGCAAAGGCGTGCCTGCCGGCAGGCGCATCCAGCTCAGCGGCTGAAGGCTGAAGTCCGCGCCGTCCAGGTTGCCTTGCAGAAGCAGACATTCCAGCCCACGCGGGTTGTCCAGATGGACAGCGGCGCCGGGTTGCACGTGCTTCAGATACACCTGTTCATGGGCGTTCGAGAACAGCAGTTGATCGCCCAGCGCCGATAACGTTGCGACCAGCTGTTGGCCATCTTCACGATGAAACTGCTGCAGGCGAACAAAGATCGTGCAGCCCTCTCCAGACCGTGGCGCGTGAGCACTACCAGGCGGGTTGCGCACATAGCTGCCCGCAGGGTACTGGCCGCGCTCATCTTCAAACACACCTTCCAGCACCACAAATTCCTCGCCGCCAGGGTGCTGGTGAGCGTTGAAATGACTGCCGGGGGCATAGCGCACCAGGCTGGTGGCACGGGCCTTCTCGCCACCGATGCGAAACAGCGGGCGCCGCTCGACGCCGGGCAGGGGGCTGGCCAGCCACGGCAGGTCGGCACCGTGCATGACGGCGGGCAAGGCCAGGTCGGCGTTCAGGCGGTCCGGAAGCATGGCGGTTTTCCTGATGTTGAAAGGTCGGAACAGGTACTCACCTATGATCAGCTGTTGTGAGATCTCTATAAAGCCTCTAAAACACTCACAAACAAGAATTTCTATCTCAGACGTGTCAACACCATCAGTGCCCGCACTACCGCCATCGCCGGTCAAGGTAACAAATCCCGGCTCTGGCCAGCGCTAAGGCCGCGTTAGAAGAAGCTGCGCTGGGCTTTCAGGGTGACCATGCTTTGGCAGTAGGTGTTGATGCCGGCATAGGCGTCGCAGCCGCTGCCGCTGAGGTCGGAGTTGCTGTAGATCAGGTTCAGGTCGATGCCCAGCCATGGCCGCGACAGCTCCAGCGACCAGTCGGAAAACCCGCTGATCTGGCTGCCGTCGCCGATCGTGAAAGGCGTGCCCAGGCGGTGGTGGGCGAGCTTGACGGTGAGGTCGACATCGAACAGCGGCAACTGGCCGAAGTCGGCGAACAGCGTGCCGGTGCGGTTGTCCGGATTGTCGCGCCAGGCGCCGCCAAAGCGGCTGCCCAGCACCGAGATGCCGCCGTACAGGGCGTAGCTGTCGGGGCCTGCGATGTTCGGCTGGCTGTAGTGGATCAGGCCCATTTCATAGCCCAGGGTGCTGTCGAAGTGGTGCTTGTAGCCGGTGTAGCTGTCCAGGCGCAGGGTGGAGTCGGGCGTCACGCCCATGCTCGGCGCGTACTGGCCGATATACCAACCGCTGGGGTGGCTGAGGTCGAGGCCGCCGTGGAAGGCGCCCACCGCGCTCGGCGAGATCAGCCCCTGGGCCATGCTGCGCGAGGGCGTGGTGCCGAGCTTGAAGTCGAAATCGCCCAATTGACGCTGAATCTGTTGCGCGTGCAGTGCCGGGCTCGAGAGAAGGGCAACAGTCAGCAAGAGAAGGGGCCTGGTCATGGTCACCGTCCTGGAAGGCTTGCTCTTGAGCGGTCGAGGATACCTGCGTCAGCCGCCAGGAGGCTACCGGCGGTGGCCTTTACTCGACCATTGGTCAAGGGCCGTTCAAACCACGAGTGGTTCGGCGATCTCGATCAGGTTCAGGTCAGGGTCACGGACGTACACCGAGCGGATCGGGCCGGTTGCGCCAGTGCGTGCAACGGGGCCTTCGATGATGGGCCATTGCATCTGCTGCAGGTGAGCGATCACCTGTTCCAGGCTGACCTTGCTGATGAAGCACAGGTCCAGGGCTCCGGGTACCGGCAGATGCGCCTTGGGCTCGAACTCATGGCCGCGGACATGGATATTGATTTTCTGGTTGCCGTAGCGCAGTGCCAGGCGCTTATCGCCGAAGGTTTCCAGCTGCATGCCCAGCACCCGCGTGTAGAAATCGGTGCAGGCTTGGACATCGGTGGTGGTGAGGACCAGGTGGTCCAGGTGATCGATCATTGGCCAGCCTCGGTGACAGGAACTGAAGGCGATCAGTCCGGGCAGGGCCATGATAGTGCGGTTAGCCGCTCTTTCAACTCAGCCTTTGATTGCAGGCTGGGTTTGGGCGACATCGGTGACCACTTGCTGGCTCGCGGAGCGCTCGATGACACGCTTGCGCAGTTCGTATTCGTCCAGCGACAGGCCTTGGCGCTGGATGGATTCGAGTTGCAACTGGCGGGTTTCCTCGGCGGTATAAGGGCGCAGTTCCGGGTGGCTGGCGCAACCGGTGAGCACGGCGATAGCGGTGGCGCAGAGGGTAGCGAGCAGCAGGCGGGCCGTGGTGTTCATCGGGGGAAGCTCCATGATTCGGGCGGTGGGAATCGATGGGGCTAGGTTATTGATTGATGGCGATGGGTAGAAATTGGTGTTGTCGATAGTGACTATTAAGGTTGCTGCAAGTCCTCCGTCTGGATGCTGTCCCACTGGTTTCTTGAATGCCGAAGCTTGCGAAAAGTACGAGGGAACTGGCTCGCCGCGGCGATGGGTCGTAGAGCGGCCCTAACCATAAGATGAGCCTGAACTAACGAGGAATCAATTCTCAGAAAGGTTGAGCGCTTCCTAAAACACTGCAGGAACTTTCGTCTGGATATTTGCCTTTTGCTGCAACCGCTGATTCAACCTGACCAAATCGATAACCGCATCGCTGATGCGGACCGCTACCGATGACCCTTCACTGCCGCGCAATCCTCATGTTGATTCATCCGGCAAGGGAGGCCCCCGCAGGTAGATGCAAAGCGAATGTCAAATGGTGGTTGATAATGATTGGTTAGTTGAGGCTTTGCGCCGTTGCGCTACGCTGGAAAAACATTGCCGTGGCGCTTTGCCTGCCAGCAGGAGCGCAACATGAACTTCCTTATCGAACAGGCCAGCGAACAGGGACGGCCAAGCTGGCGTGTGCATGCCTGTGGCATGACCTTTACCTTTCCAACTCAGGATTCGGCGCACAGTTTTGCCAGCAAGCTGGCAGAGCGGGTCGACGCGCCTCATCAATTGCCGCAAGAAACACTGAAGTACTGGAATGCGCAACATGCTCGTTTGAGACATGGCATCCGTTAGTTCAGGGCAACCCGGGAGGGCAACATATGAGCGGGCGTGCACTGGAACCCATCGATCGTATTACCGAAGTGATGTTCGGGCTGTTGATGGCCACCACTTTCACCGGCTCGCTGAGCGTGGCCACGGCCGGCCGCGAAGATGCCAGGCTGATGCTGATTGCGGCCTTCGGCTGCAACCTGGCCTGGGGCCTTGCCGATGCGGTGATCTATCTGCTGCGCACCTGGACCGAGCGGACCCGCAGCCGCACCTTGCTGGCCCGGCTGCTTGCCGATGAGAAAGGGCAGGAGGGGCGTCAGCTGATTGCCGATGCACTGCCGGCGCGCATCGGTGAGGTGGTGGACGAGAACGGGCTGGAGCTGCTCAGGGTGCATCTGCTGCGCAACGGCCAGCAACCGCTGCCGGCGCGGCTTGGCCTGCAGGACTTCAAGGCGGCCCTGGCGACCTTTCTGCTGGTGGTGCTGGCGACTTTCCCGCTGGTCATACCGTTCCTGGTGGTCGCCCATACCGGCACCGCCATTCGCGTGTCGAACCTGGTCGCCCTGATCATGCTGTTCCTCGCCGGCTGGCTGCTGGCCCGTTATTCCGGCGGGCGCCGACTGCTCACGGGGGTGATCATGTCGCTGGTGGGGGTGGCGCTGATCCTGGCCATCATCGCCCTTGAGGGCTGATGCAGGCTCAGTACTTGATGTCCCGGGCGCGTTCGCGACCTTGCTGTTTCGTGTGGCGTTTGTCCTGTCGGCAACCGGCGTTGCTCTTCTGGTCGGCGTGGCGACAGTCCTGTTTGGTCTGGCGCGCATCCTGGCGTGTTTCCTGGCGCACTTCGCGTGCTTGCTGGCGCCGTTCGGCGCGATCGGTAACAGCCGTCCAACCCTGTAACGTCGTGGTGCACAACAACAGCGCCATGCAAAAACGACAGGCTTTTGAAGTTGCCATGATCGGGCCTCCTGCTGGGTGTTTTTAATGCCGCGAAGCGCTCAGGGCAAGTTAAGTACAGTTGCGTTTCGATAGGCGATTTAAAATTAAAGGCAGTAAACAGGGTTGCCATTAGTGCGTTGAAATCCAATACGCAAAAGTGGTCGAAAATGGCGCCTTTGCTACCCTTATCGCACGGCAGCGACTGCCCGGTTTGCAATCCACTCTTTTAACGCGGTATGGCCAGATGGGGAATGCGATGCGCATGCCATTGTTATGCGTCTTGTCGGTCGTGTTGTGCCTTAACGGTGTTGTCAGCCCGGCGCTGGCCGAGGATGTGCCGGCGCCCGACCCGGCGCCTGCCGAAGCCAAGCAGGCAGTGTTCAATCAGGAGCAACTCGACCAGATGCTCGCGCCGATCGCCCTGTACCCTGATCCGCTGCTGGCCCAGGTGCTGATGGCGTCGACCTACCCGGGCGAGGTGACCGAGGCGGTGGCCTGGTCCAAGGCCAACCCCAAGGCCCAGGGTGATGACGCCGTCAAGCAGGTGGCCAACCAGACCTGGGACCCGAGCGTGCAGTCGCTGGTGGCGTTCCCGCAGGTGCTGGTGGTGCTAGGCCAGGACCCGGTGTGGGTCCAGCGCCTGGGCGACGCCTTCCTGGCCCAGCCCGATGATGTCATGGCCGGCGTCCAGCGCCTGCGCCACCAAGCCCAGGCGGCTGGCAACCTGACCAGCAACCAGTACCAGAACGTCACCGTGCAGGCCGCGCCCGCAGCGGCCACGGCCAGCCCGGGCAGTTCGCAGAGCGCGCCTGCCAGCAGCGCGTCGACCAGCACCATCATCATTCAGCCGGCCGACCCACAGGTGGTCTACGTGCCCACCTACAACCCGACCACCACCTACGGCACCTGGGCCTATCCGGCCTCGCCGCCGGTGTATTA
The DNA here is from genome assembly GCF_001320485.1 of Pseudomonas sp. NBRC 111130. Lineage (NCBI taxonomy): Bacteria > Pseudomonadati > Pseudomonadota > Gammaproteobacteria > Pseudomonadales > Pseudomonadaceae > Pseudomonas > Pseudomonas sp. NBRC 111130. The sequence goes on along the minus strand of NZ_BCBG01000100.1, from coordinate 123,299 downwards.
CCCACCGTCGCCGATGTACTACGCGGGCACCGCGCTGATGGCCGGGCTGGCGTTCGGCGCCGGGGTGGCGATCATCGATTCGGTGTGGGGCGATTGCGACTGGAACCACGGCGATGTCGATATCGACGTCAATCGCTACAACAACATCAACGGCAACAATCGCATCACCAACAACCAGAACAAGTGGCAGCACAACCCCGCGCACCGCGATGGCGTGCCGTACCGCGACAACCGCAGCCGCCAGCAGTACGGTCGCCAGCTCGACGGGGCCAACCAGCGTGCTGCGTTCCGTGGCGATGATGCCCAGCGTGCCCAGGCCCGTGATCGTGCCCGCAGCTCGATGGACCGTGCGGGTTTCGAGCGCCCGGCTACCAGCAACCGTGAGGCCCTCGACAGTGCACGCCAGGCCCGCGCCGAGGGCGGTGTGGGCAATCGCATGCAAGGCGCCAACGACAACGCACGCCGCGCAGAACCGCGCAACGCGCGTGATAACACCCGCGACAACCAGCAGGCGCGCAACCAGGTCAACCAGCGCCGGCAGGGTGAAGGCCAGGCCCGTCAGGCCGCGCAGAACCGCCCGAGCAACACGGCAGGCCGCGCCCGCAACAATGCCTTCGACGGCGTGCGTTCACCGTCGCGTACCACGGCACAGGCCAATCGCGGCCGTATCAGCCAGTCGTTCGCCCAGCGGCCCAACTCCTCGCGCGCAGCGGGGCATCAGATATCCAGGCCTAGCGCCCCGGCGCGCCGCGGTGGTGGAGGTGGCCGTCGATGAACACCAGGACAACTATTGCAACGGTGCTGATCGGCCTGGGCATGGCCTGGACAAGCCTGGCCGCGGCGCAGGAAGCGTTCCCGACGCCGGAGAAAGCCGTCGAATCGTTCGTTCAGGCGCTGGGCGTCGAGCACGCCGACGAAGCGCGCCTGACGCAGTTGCTGGGTGATGACTGGCGCACCTATATCCCTCGTGAGGGCGTGCAGCGCAGTGATGTCGATGCCTTCCTGGAGCAGTACAAGGCCGAGCATCGGATCGACAAGCAGGGCGACAACAAGGCCATCCTGGCCGTGGGCCCCGATCACTGGACCTTGCCCATCCCCTTGACCAAGGCTGGCAATGGCTGGCGCTTCGACCTCAAGGCCGGCAGCGCCGAAATCCGTGCCCGGCGCATCGGCCGCAACGAGCTGGCAGCATTGCAGTCGGTGCTTGCCTATCACGACGCACAGATGGACTACGCCTCGAAAGACCGCAACGGCAACGGCGCGCTGGAATATGCCCAGCAGATCTTCAGCACGCCAGGCAAGCATGACGGCCTGTTCTGGGAAGACGAAGCGGGCGGCGAGATCAGCCCGCTGGGGCCGCTGTTCGGCAAGGATGTGCTAGGGGATGCCTGGTACGGCTACCACTTCCGCATCCTCGATGGCCAAGGCCCGTCGGCACCGGGCGGCGCGTACAGCTACCTGATCGGCAACCAGATGAGCCGCGGCTTCGCCCTGGTCGCCTGGCCGGCGAAGTACAACGACAGCGGTGTCATGAGCTTCATGATCAGCCACGACGGCCAGGTGTTCGAGAAGGACCTGGGGCCGCAGGGCGACAAGATTGCCAAAGCCATGAAGCGCTTCGACCCGGATGACAGCTGGAAAGAGGTAGACGTCAACGCCAGCGAATGAAGGGCAGTGCGCGCACTGCGCCAGGCTGGGTGAAAACTGCCCGGTGCTGTTCCGCTTTGGTGCGCGCCTGCCTCAATACAGGTCTGATCGCACAGGTTGGATCAAGCAATCAGGCAAAAAGTGTGCAGGGTGCACCGGTAAGGTTGTGCCGAGTGCCCGCAAATTTCCGGTTTATCGCGCAAGGCAAAAGCGGCCCGCATATTGCTCCCCTGGTCGCAACGACAACCCGGAGCACCGTGCCATGAGCTCAACTACCGAATTCCCGCTATGCGAAGCCCCGCCATCCTCGCGCAAGGGGCTGCTGCCCATTGCCATGGTGTTGTTCAGCTTCACCTTCTTCACCGGCACCATGTTCGCCGGTGGCAAGCTGGGCATGGCCTTCAATTTCGTCGACATGCTGTGGGTCGCCGCCATCGGCAACACGCTGCTGGCGCTGTATGCCGCAGCCCTGGCCTTCATCGCCTCACGCAGCGGCTTGAACACCGTGCTGATGGGGCGCTTCTGTTTCGGTGAGGCGGGCAGCCGGCTTTCCGACTTCCTCCTGGGCTTTGCGGAGCTTGGCTGGTACGCCTGGGGCACTGCGACCGTGGCGATCGTGCTGGTCAAGCTGCTGGGCCTGGCGGGTGGCTTCACCGTACCGTTGATGGTGCTGTTCGGCCTGGGCTTCAGCATTACCGCGATCATCGGCTTCAAGGGCCTGGACCTGCTGTCGCGGGTGTCGGTGCCGCTGATGTTCGCGCTGCTGCTGGTGTCGATGTACATCGCCACCGCCGATGCCGGGGGCTTTGCCGGCCTGGCCGCGGTGGTGCCCCATGAAACCATGACCTTCTCGGCAGCGGTGACCATGGTCTTCGGCACCTTCGCCAGCGGGGCCACCCAGGCCACCAACTGGACCCGGCTGTCGCGCAGCGGGCGGGTGGCGGTGGTGGCCAGCATCGTCGCCTTCCTGCTCGGCAACGGCCTGATGGTGGTGGCCGGGGCCTGGTGCGCGATGGTCTACCAGCAGGCCGACATCGTCGAAGTGATGATGCTGCAAGGCCTGTCGTTCGCAGCCGTGGTGATGCTCTGCCTGAACCTGTGGACCATCCAGGGGCCGACCATCTACAACGTCTCGGCAGCGGCCTGTCACCTGCTGCGCAGCGAGCGCCGACGCTCCGCCACGCTGGCGGCGGCGGCGGTGGGCATCGTGCTGGCGATCGGTGGCATGTATGAAATGCTGATCCCGTTCCTGGTGTTGCTGGGTTCGATCATTCCGCCCGTGGGCGGGGTGATCATGGCCGATTTCTGGTACCGCCACCGCGGCAAGTACCCGGCGCTGGCCTCGGTGCAGCTGCCGCGCTACAACCTCCTGGGCCTGGGAGCCTATGCGCTGGGTGCGCTGCTGGCCTACGCCTCGCCCTGGGTCGCGCCGCTGGTAGGCATTGGCGCCTCGGCCCTGTGCTACATCGTCCTGCTTGAGGTCAGCGGCCGGCGCCGGGCGCTGGGCCAGGCGGGCGTCGAGCCGTGAGCCTGGCGCTGAACGAGATCCTGCACCTGCCGGGCCTGCAGGAGATGACCGTGCGTGCCGGTGCGCGCAACCTGCAGCGGCGGGTGCGCTGGCCCTACGTGGCCGAGAACGAAGGCATCGCCGAGTGGGTGATGGGCGGCGAACTGGTGTTCGTCACCGGCATCAATCACCCGCGTGGCGAGGCCAATCTGCTGAGCCTGGTCGAGGATGGCGAGGCGGTGGGCATTGCCGGGATGGTGATCCTCACGGGCGGCACCTTCATCCAGACCATTCCGCCGGCAGTGATTACCCGTGCCGAGCAACTGGGCCTGCCGTTGATCGAGCAACCCTATGCCCTGAAGATGGTGATCGTCACCCACCTGATCGGCACGGCCCTTGTGCAGATGAACCAGGTGCGCCGCTCGCGCAACGATATCCTCGGCCAGTTGCTCAGTGGTGACTACCCGAGCCTGGCCATTGCCCGCCAGCGTGCGGCGCACCTTGAACTGGCACTGGATGAGCCGCGTCGCGTGGTGGCGCTGCGCTTGCTACACGTCGAGCAGCTGTTCGAGCGCCATGGCCTGGCCCAGGGCGAGCGCCTCTGGCAGGCTACCCGTCAGGCTCTGGCAGACCAGCTCGAAGCCTGGTGCCGCGAGCGACCGGGAACCGTCACCGCACAATTGCCGGGCGACCTGCAGGTGCTGTTGCTGGCAGATGCCGCCGACCTGCCGTTGACGTTGGCCGCGCTGCACCGGCAGCTGGCCGCGGTGGTGGGGGAACTGGCACTGTATATGGGCCTGTCGCGCCTGGCTGCCGACTGCGCCCACTACCGGCAGGCGCTCAGCGAGGCGCGCCAGGCCCTGGAGGTGGCGCAGCAGCTGCACCCGGCCAACGGCTTCTGCGACTTCGGCGAGCTTGGCGTGCTGCGCCTGCTGCAAGGTATCTTCGACCGGTCGCTGATCGATGACTTCGTTGCCCAGACCCTGGGCCCGCTGATCGCCCCTGCACGCAAGCAGCCGCATGTGCTGGTGCACACCCTCGACGCCCTGCTCAAGGAAAACGGCAACGGGCTCAAGGCCGCCCAGCGCCTGGGCCTGCATCGCAATACCATCAACCAACGTATTCAACGCATCGAACAACTGAGCGGGCAGTCCCTTGACGACCCGCTGTTTCGGATGAACGCTTCTGTTGCCATGCTGGTATGGCGCCTGAACGAAGCCCAAGGTAAGGAGTAACGCCATGAACATCATCAATGCCCGCCTGCGTGGCAAGCCCGGCCTGTTCCGCATCGAGCTGGACGGCGAGCGCATCGCCGCCATCGCGCCGCAGGCTGACGTGGCCGTACTGGCCAGCGCGGCTGACCTGGACGCTCGGCAGAACCTGGTAGTGGCGCCCTTCGTCGAGCCGCACATCCACCTCGACGCCACCCTCACGGCGGGCGAGCCGAAGTGGAACATGAGTGGCACCTTGTTCGAAGGCATCGAACGCTGGGCCGAGCGCAAGGAAATCACCACCCACGACGACATCAAGACCCGCGCCAAGAAGACCATCGGCATGCTGGTGGACCATGGCATCCAGCACGTGCGCACCCATGTCGACGTCACCGACCCCAAGCTGACCGCACTCAAGGCCATGGTCGAGGTGCGCGACGAGGTGCGCGACCTGGTCGACCTGCAGATCGTCGCGTTCCCTCAGGAGGGCATCGAGTCATACGCCAATGGCCGGGCGCTGATGACCGAAGCGGTGGCCATGGGCGCCGATGTGGTTGGCGGCATTCCGCATTTCGAGAACACCCGCGACCAGGGCGTGGCGTCGATCAAGTTCCTCATGGACCTGGCCGAGCGCACCGGCTGCCTGGTGGACGTGCATTGCGATGAGACCGACGACCCGCAGTCGCGCTTCCTCGAAGTGCTGGCCGAAGAAGCACGGGTGCGCGGCATGGGCGCGCGGGTCACGGCCAGCCACACCGTGGCCATGGGCTCCTACGACAACGCCTACTGCTACAAGCTGTTCCGCCTGCTGAAGATGTCGGGTATCAACTTCGTCTCGTGCCCCACCGAAAGCATCCACCTGCAAGGGCGCTTCGACGGCTACCCCAAGCGCCGCGGGTTGACCCGCGTGGCCGAGATCGACCGGGCCGGGATGAACGTGTGCTTTGGCCAGGACTCCATCGTCGATCCGTGGTACCCGCTGGGCAACGGCAATATCCTGCGCATTCTCGAAGCCGGGCTGCACATCTGCCACATGCTTGGCTACGAAGACCTGCAACGCAGCCTGGACCTGATCACCGACAACAGCGCCCGCACCCTCAACCTCGGCGAGCGCTATGGCATCGAGGTCGGGAGGCCGGCCAACCTGCTGCTGCTGTCGGCGCCGGATGACTACGAGATGGTTCGTAGCCAGGGCCATGCGCTGGTGTCGGTGCGCAACGGCAAGGTATTGATGCGCCGCACGCCGGCGCAGGTCGAACGGCTTGCCTGACGGCTCGCGCCGCAGATCAGTACCGCGAATACTGATACCAGCCAGCGTGAAACAGCGCCCTGGTCTTCGGGGAGAGCGCCTAGCGCCCCAGCAGTTGCCCCACCAACCACTGCCCGGCGGGCCCCAGCGCCCGCTGGCGCGACCAGGCCACATCCATGGCCACCCGCCGTGGGTAGCCGGCCATGGGTAGCTCCACCAGGCCACTGCCGAAGCGCGCTACCAGCGCCTTGGGCAGTTCGGCCCAGCCGAAGCCGCGCACGGCGAACTCCAGCAAGGTCAGGTAGTCCGGTGCCGACCAGGCCTGGCCGTGGCCATGGGGCAGGCTTGCGGCGTAGGTCTTGATGTACAGCTGGCGCGCGTTTTCCAGGTGCTCTGGCTGTAGCGCCGGCAGCTTCGCCAGCGGGTGTTCGCTGCTGGCATACAAGCAGAATTCCGCCTGCTCGGGCAGGCGTGCCACGCTGACATCGGCCGGGTAACGGTCCTGTGCGGCGAGGATGCCGATATGCGCCAGGCCTTGCTGCACCAGGTCGATCACGTCAGCGTCTTCTGAGGGGCCGCAGCGCAGTTCGGTGTGCGGGTAATGCTCGGCGAAGCGGCCCATCGCCGCGCCCTGGAAGGTGACGCTGTAACTGTCGGACATCACCACTGACACCAGCGGTTCGACCTGGTCAGCCAGGCGCACGGCCAAGGCATCCAGTTTGGCGCTGGCATCGAGGATCGCCTCGACGTGCTTCAGTACCTGATGGCCGGCGGCATTGAGCGTGGGGTGGCGGCCGGCGCGGTCGAACAGCGGGCAACCGATGTCGGCTTCGAAGTTGGCGATGGCGATGCTGATGGTCGACTGGCTTTTGCGCAGTTTGCGCGCAGCCGCGGAGAACGAACCAAGGGCGGCGGCCTCGACGAAGGCGACGAGGGCTTCAGGTGAGTAGCGCATGGATATCGATAAATGCTATGGACGCAGGGCCATGAGTATCGATCCTGTCAATGTGCAAGGCAAGCATGCGCCGAGGCAGCTGTGCGGCGCCCTGGGTGACTTGGATCCGCATCGGCTTGCGCAAGCATTCACCGCTGACTGACGCAGCCGCCCATGATCTGCAATCGATCGTACAGCGATGCTGCCCTCAGCTGCGTCCTTTGGCCGGTTTTCGTACGGGTTTGTCTTTGCCTGGCATGTGCAGATAGGACATTACGCTTTCGGTCAATTCGGACGCCAATTGCACCGCTTCAGTGTTGCGGGCCATCACCCCGGCGACCAGTGCTTCGATAAGGGCCAGTACGGCGCCGTTGGAACTGATCAGCACAGGGTGGTCGGCCGGGGCAAACAGCACATGCTCGGCGATGCTGGCCAAGGGCGAGGCGGGCGAATCGGTTATCGCCAGCACGGTTGCCCCGCGTTCGCTGGCAAAGCGCGACAGCTGCAACGTGTCGAGCGAGTAGCGCGGCAGGGAAATCGACAGCAATACATCCTGTCTGGTGATGGACGCCAGGCGGTAAGCGGCGTTCTCGTTGCCACCTTCCATGCTCACCGCCGTGGCATCGGCGCAGAATGGCACCAGGTTGGCTGCGGCGAGGCCGGCCATGTATGCGCTGTTGCCAAAGCCGAGTATGTAGATCTTGCGGGCTTGGGTCAGGCAACGGACAAACGCTTCGAAGGTGTCGGCGGTGTTGTTGCTGCCGGTGGTGTGCAGGTTGCCGGTGGCGATCTGTACCTGCTCGTGCAGACCAAAGGTGCCGTCCGGGCGTTGTGCCAGTTCATTGCGCAGCTTGTCCACCGGCGACACCATCTGTTGCAGGGTGCTCACCAGCTCGGCTTTCAGCCCGGTATAGCCGCCCATGTCGATGGCTTTGGCCAGGCGGTTGACGGCGGCCGCCGAGGTGCAGGTTTCAACGGCCATCTCCTCGATGGTCAGCGTCGCCGCTTTCAAAGGATGACGCAGGATGAAGTCTGCCACCTTGCGCAGCGAAGGTTGCAGGTGGGGGGCGGCCTCCGCCAGCTTGCGCATCACCGGCGCAGCGTAGATGGTCAGGTTCTTGGCAGATGTCGGCATTGGGGTCGGCACGTTGGAGGAATGGGCGTACGCGCCTGGTCGAGGCGGTCATGGCAAAGACCGCAGTGTATCCCAAGGAGGGCGCGAATGTAGCGCCCTGCAGGGCGGCATGCCACAACCTACTTCAGGCTGCCGGCCAGAAACTGCTGCAGGCGCTCGGAGCTGGGCCGGGCCAACAGTTCACGCGGGCAGCCGCTTTCCTCCACGCGGCCCTGGTGAAGGAACAGCAGCTGGTTGGACACTTCCCGGGCAAAGCCCATCTCGTGGGTGACCACCACCATGGTGCGACCTTCCCGGGCAAGGTCGCGCATGACCTTGAGCACCTCGCCCACCAGCTCCGGGTCCAGCGCCGACGTCGGTTCGTCGAACAGCATGACCTCCGGCTCCATGGCCAGGGCGCGGGCGATCGCCACACGCTGTTGCTCTCCACCGCTCATGTGGCCAGGGTAGGCGGCTTGGCGATGGCCAACGCCGACTTTCGCCAGATAGTGCTCGGCCCGTTCGCGGGCTTCTTTCCTGCCCACACCCAGCACGTGCACCGGCGCTTCCATGACGTTTTCCAGCGCTGTCATATGTGACCACAAATTGAAATGCTGGAAGACCATCGACAGGCGTGAGCGCATGCGTTGCAGCTGCCTGCTGTCCGTGGCGCTGAGAGTACCACGGGACCTGTGCCGCGCCAGTTGCAACTCCTCGTTGTTGAGCAGGATGCGCCCGCCGTGTGGTTCTTCCAGCAGGTTGATGCAGCGCAGGAAGGTGCTCTTGCCCGAGCCGCTGGAGCCGATGATGCTGGTGACATCACCGGCCTTGGCTTTCAGGGAAACGCCCTTGAGCACGTCGTGGGTACCGTAGCGTTTATGCAGGTCTTCGATTTGCAAGGTGTACATGGCAGGGGCTCTCTTGTTGTCAGTCGGTAAGCAGGCGGCCATGGCGCAACGGGTGTGCGCCGGCGACCTTGGCCAGCCACAGCCCGGGCTGGGCGTAGCGCAAGCGCTCGCGGGCGTAGAGGATTCCGGCGGTGGTGGCGTGTACCACGGAGTGCTGGTCGCTGATAGGGTCGATTACCTCGAACAAGGGATCGCCTGCAGCGACCCGCTTGCCCAGGGGCTGCAGGAAACTCACCACGCCCGGGTGCGGCGCACAGGCGTACTGCGCGCCGGAGAACGGGGTGGCGTCACAGCATGTCGAAGGCGCGGCGGGCCAATCGCCGCTGAGCAGACCCTGATCGGCCAGAAAGCCCAATATGGCTTCGGCACTGTGCTGCACCTGGGGGCGGTCGGTATCGGCCATGCCGCGCAGTTCGACCGTGGTGGCGACACAGGCCAGTGGGATGCGGGCGTGCCCGAACTGTTCTGCCAGGCGCAGCCAGGGCAGGGCACAGGCTTCATCGAACGAGCTGCCGCCGCTGTCCTCGGCCAGCAACACCGCGCCCGCGTCCAGGCGCGCAGCCAGCGGTTTCAGGGCTGGCCAGAGCTGGGGCAGGGCGTACAGCAGCACGACCGACTCAAAGTCGCAATGCAGGTCGAGCACCACGTCTGCGTCGCAGGCCTGTAGCAGCAGTATCCGGCGCAGGCCTTCGAGTGCCGAGGCCGCGGGCGGCATCGCGCTGATGGCCTCACGCATCAGGCGGCGAACCAACGCGATGTTTTGCCGCGCATCGTTACCCAGACGGCCTTCGAGCTGTGGTGCGATCAGTGCTGCCAAAGCAGGAAAGTCGCGGTTGAAGTTGTGCCCGCTGGCCAGGTCGAAGCGCCCCTGGTGAGTGGCCTGAAAAACCTGCCCCAGGCCGATCGGGTTGGCTACCGGCACCAGCTCGATCACGCCAGCCAGGCGGCCTTGGCGTTCCAGTTCGAGCAGGCGCTGCTTGAGCTCCGCTGCGACGCGCATGCCGGGAAGTTCATCGGCATGCAGGGCTGCCTGAATGTAAGCCTTGCGCGAGCCACTGCCAAAGCGGAACACCGAGACCCGACGTTCCATGCCAGCGCTGCTCCAGGGCAGGGTGTGTTGAATATGTTCCATGTAGATCTCTCAGTTCTTGCGCGGGGCCAGGTGGGCCAGCCAGCGGCCTTCTGCCAGTTTGAACAGGCGCACCAGGATCAAGGTCAGGCACAGGTAGAACAGCCCGGCAGTGACGAAGGCCTCGAACGGCATGTAGTAACGCGAGCTGACGGTCCTGGCCACACCGGTGATGTCGACCAAGGTGACGATCGAGGCGAGCGAGGTTGTGTGCAACATCATGACGACTTCATTGCTGTACTGCGGCAGTGCACGGCGCAGCGAAGACGGCAGCAGGATCCGGCGGTACAGGGTAATGCGTGGCATGCCCATGGCATGGGCCGCTTCGATCTCGCCAGGCGGCGTGGCCCTCAGGCTGCCGGCGAGAATCTCGGCACTGTAGGCACTGGTGTTGATGGCGAACGCCAGGCAGGCGCAGAAGGTGGCGCTGGAAAGGTACGGCCACAGCACGCTGGTGCGCACTGCCTCGAACTGCGCCAGGCCGTAGTAGATGAGAAACAGCTGCACCAGCATGGGGGTGCCACGAATGACGTAGGTATACAGCCATGCCGGGGCGCTGAGCCATGGCTGGCGCGATACGCGCAACAGCGCCAGCGGGATGGCCAGCGCCAGGCCTGCGGCGAGGGCAATCAGCAGCAGTTTGAAGGTCACTAGCACACCGCCTGCAAAGAGCGGCAGGCTGTCGGCGATCAGCTTGAAGTCCAGCATGGAGCGTCCTCAAAGTTCGGCCAGACGGGTGCCGACGCTGTAGCGCTTTTCCACCAGGCGCAGGATGAGCAGCGATACGCTGGTGAGCGTCAGGTACAACGCGGCAACGGTCAGGAAGAAGGTGAATGGTTCGTGGGTAGCGTCGGCCGCGCTCTTGGCCTTGAACATCATGTCCTGCAGGCCAATCAGCGATATCAGTGCCGTGGCCTTGGTCAGCACCAGCCAATTGTTGGTGAAGCCGGGCAGGGCGAAGCGGACCATCTGCGGCAGCAGCACTCGCCTAAAGACCTGCATGCCTGTCATGCCATAGGCCGCGCCGGCTTCGGCCTGCCCTCTGGGGATGGCCATGAAAGCACCGCGGAACGTTTCCGAAAGATAGGCACCGAAGATGAAGCCCATCGTGCAGACCCCTGCGATGAACGGGTTGATATCGATGTAGCGAGGATGACCGAGCAGCGGCGCGACACGATTGATCAGGTCCTGGCCGCCGTAGAAGATCAGCAGGATCAGTACCAGGTCAGGTATGCCGCGGATGACCGTGGCGTAGCTTTCGCCAAGCACGGCCAGCCACTTCAAGGGCGACAGGCGGCATGTCGCGCCCAGCAAGCCGAGGGCGATCGCCACTGTCATGGAAATCAGGGCCAGACTCAGCGTCAGCCAAGCCCCCTGGAGAATGGTCGGGCCGTAGCCGTGGAGCATGGTCGGGCCTCTTACTTGCCGTAGATGTCGAACGCAAAGTACTTCGCCTGTACCAGCTGATAGGTGCCGTTGGCGCGAACCGCGTCAATGGCTGCGTTGAGGCGGGCGGCGTGGTCGCTGTCACCCTTGCGCACGGCAATGCCTGCCCCCTTGCCGAAGTAACGTGGGTCGTTGAAGTCTGGGCCGACCAAAGCGAAGCCTTTGCTGATGGGGGTCTTGATGAAGCCTTCGCTGGTGTTCACGATGTCTGCCAGTGTCGCGTCCAGTCGGCCCGCGGCCAGGTCGAGGAAGGCTTCGTTCTGCGAGGCGTAGCGCACCACCTCGATGCCGGCGGGTTCGAACTGGTCAGAGGCGAATCGGTCGTAGGTCGATGCGCGCTGTACGCCCACCTTCTTGCCCTTGAGGTCCACCAACGGATCGTTCACCACGCTGCCGGCCTTCATCGCCAGCTTGCCAGGCGTCTGATAGTACTTCTTGCTGAAGTCCACCGACTTCAAACGGTCCTCGGTAATCGACATCGATGACAGTACCGCATCGATCTTGCGCACCTTCAGCGAAGGGATCAGCCCGTCGAACTCTTGCTCGACCCACTCGCATCTGACCTTCATTTCTGCGCACAGGGCATTGCCGATGTCATAGTCGAAACCGCTGATCTTGCCTTCCGGGGTCTTGAAGGCGAAGGGCGGATAGGCCGCTTCGATACCGATGCGCAGGGTATCGTCGCTGGCGGCGGTGATGCCACTGACGGCGCTGAGTGCCAGCGCGCCGAGAAGTACGATCTTGTTCATCTTGTTGACTCCTAGCTGGGGCGGATTGAGTGTGCGCGCAGGTCGCCTGGGCGATGGCGTTACCTGGGCCGTTGGTGTGCAGATTTATGACATTATTTTTTTCAGAAATCTACATTCGTGAAAATAAATTATCTACCTCTCTATTGCCTCTTCAGGTCGAGAAGCCTCTAGCGCGTGCCTTGCCGGTCGTTCTCACGTTTTTGTCCTGGCACGCGTCGGGGGCACGCCAGCGCGCAACGCTTGAAGACATGCCTGCGCTGATATATAAATTTTCAAAAAATAGAATTTGGAAAATATAGTTCCATGGCGCGCTGCCAGCCGGCTCGCACGAATTTCCATAACAAGAGCGACAATCCATGAACACACCGTTGAACGCGGGGGCAATGATCGCCGCCCTGATGCTTTCCTGTGCCAGTCCGGCCGCCCTGGCTGAAGGCAACTTGCTGGCCGTGGGCGGTATGCTGCGTGCCAGCAACCTTCCGGTCTATGACAAGTTCATCGAACTCGCCGGTGGTCGTCAGGACGCCCGCATCGTCATCGTCCCAACGGCCAGCGGCAGCCTGAGCTCGAGCAATCGCTTCATGGCGGAACTGGTTGCCCTCGGGGTTGCCGCGAAGCGCATCAGTATCGTGGGGGTCGACAAGCTCAACTACCAGCGAACCATGAACGATGCCGCAGTGGTCGAACCGCTGCGCGGTGCCAGCGGCGTGTGGTTTGTCGGTGGCGACCAGGCCCGGATCGCCCGCGCCCTGTTCAACGCCGATGGCTCCCCGTCGCTGCTGATGCAGGCTGTGCGCAGCGTCTATGACCGCGGTGGCGTGGTCGGCGGCACCAGCGCCGGTGCCAGCGTTCTGGGGGGACGGATGCCAACCGCCTTCGGCGTCGTGATGGATACCCTGGACTTCGGCGTGGCCAGCAAAGCTGACCAGCGCGGCACGGCGTTGCTCAAGGGTGCCGGCCTGTTCAAAGGTGGTGTGATCGATCAGCACCTCGATCAGATCGAGGAAACCAGCACCGGGCGTGTCGCGCGCATGGCAGCCTACCTCACCGGGGGCACGCTCAACCGCGGGTTCGGCCTGGACACCAACACCGCGATGTGGGTCAACCCTCAAGGGCAGGTACAGGTGCTGGGCGAGGGCTATCTGACCGTGATGGACACCCGCCAGGCAGAGAAATCCTTCGGCCTGTATGGCACACGGCTTAGCAATGTGCGCTTGGCCATGCTCAGCCATGGCGATCGCTATGACCTTGCCAGCGGCAAGGTGCAGCCCGCCCCAGGCAAGGCAGTCATTCAGGCCGGTAGCGAATACCTGTCGGGCAATCAGCTGATTACAGACCTTTCGGGCGTTTCGGCGATCGACCGGGCGGTGATCTATGGTCTGGCGGATAATACCGCCTCGCGGCAGCTGGGCCTGATGACCCGCTACAACCCGCTCAACGGCTACCACTACGGCTACCGTTTCGAGTTTAGCAAGACGCCTGACTTCAGCGCCTATAGCCAGGTGCACGATGCGCTGACCCAGTACAGCGTGGGTGGCGTGCGCCTGGATATCCGCCCGGTCAATGCCACCCTCGGCGAGCCCGCAACCAGCGCGCCGACCGACGCCGGCTCGGGGAGCAGCGGCGATGCGATTCGCGCCGTCAGTTTCAGGGGGCTGATGACCTTGAACGCCGGCAACGCCTTCGAACCAGGGCGGCCCATCACCCGTCTGGAACTGGCCAATGCCCTGCAGATGACGCTGGCCGCGGAGCCCAGGCGAGACCGGTTGCCCGCGTTGACCGATGTCGGCGCCGAACACCCGCTGCGTGATCAACTCGACGTGGTGCTGTCCAACGGCTGGATGAGCAGCAGCGAACCCTTCTCTGTCAACCAGCTCGTCAGCCGCAAGGAATGGGCGCTGGCCTGCCGGGCGCTGGTAGAGCGTTATCAGGGCATCCGCCTGAGCAGAACTGCGGCGTTGTCGGACATCGGTGGCCTGGCCAAAGCCTATGCCGATGCGGCCACCCTCACCGTGGGTGAGGGCTGGTTGCAGGCCGCGCAAGGCCGCTTCAACCCACAAGCCCCGGTAACCCGGGCCGAAGTGGCGCAGGTACTGGCCAAGGTCGTCGGGTTGCAACCGCTGTAAGTTGAACCAGGCCGCGCTTGGCCTGGCGCAGCATCGACCCTCCGTCAACCCACACAAGAGTCCTGTATGAAAATCAGCAGGTTGGAAGCGTTCGCCCTGGAAAAATTGCTGCAACCGCAAAGCCCGAAAGCCTTCGCCATCGCCCAGCCGGCGTTCCAGGTTCTGGAGCGGACGCAAACCAAGGCTGGCTTCTATTCGATCATCCAGTTGCCAGCGAGCATGGAGAGCCTGCACGACGATGCAGAGTTGAAGTGGCTGTTCAAGCTCAAGCAATCCAAAGCCAAGGGCTATTTCGTTTGCTGGGCAGAGTCGGCGACCACCCTGTGCCTGGAGGCGGTCATCAGCAAAGGGACGTGCCCACCCGAATTTTCACTGGAGCAATTGGCATAGGGCCGATGCGCCTGTCCTGACTGGCGGTGCAAGCCGCCACGTACCCCCATAACAAGAACAATGGAGCAAGCAATGAATACCGTGAAAGCGACCCTGATCGCAGTGGCCCTCGCCTCTACTCACGCCCAGTGGGCAGGTGCTGGCGAACAGCAGGCCTCGAAAGGCTTGATCGAAGACAGCACGCTGAACCTGCTCAACCGCAACTTCTGGATGCACCGCGACTATCGCAATGCCAGGCGCAACACCCGGAATGAATGGGACCAGGGTATCCAGGCGCACTATGTGTCGGGTTTTACCCCGGGCATGCTGGGCTTGGGTTTCGATGTGCATGCATATGGCGGCATCAAGCTTGATGGTGGACGCGGAAGCGTCGGCAACGGGATCCTGCCGGTGGATAGCGAGGGGCGTATAGAAGACAGTACCGGCGAGTTGGGCGGTGCGGTGAAGCTGCGGGTGTCGTCCACTACCTTGAAATATGGCGAGCAACGCACCACCGCCCCGGTGTTTGCCACCAGCGATTCGCGTCTGCTGCCGGAGACCGCGACCGGCGTTCACCTGGCCAGCCAGGAGTACGAGAAGCTGTCCGTTGAAGGAGGGCACTTCACTTCGATCAACCGACGTGACTCGAGCAACGCCGATGGCGCTCTGACCACCGAATACGCAGGTGTGGAAGCGCGCAGCGTTGATTTCATCGGTGCCACCTACCACGTCACCGACAGGCTCAGCCTGGCGGCCTACGCCAGCCAAGCCGAAGAGCTCTGGCGCCAGTATTTCGCCAACGTCTACTACACACTGCCCCTGGCTGAAACCCAGTCCGTGAGCTTCGACCTGGTCGCTTACAACACCCGCGATCAGGGCGCTGCGTTGGCGGGGCAACTGGACAATACGGCATATTCGCTCAAGGGTGCTTACAGCCAGGGTCCGCACAAGCTCAGCGTGGCGTACCAGAAGATCAGCGGCGACGACTTTTTCGACTACATCGGTGGTGATTCGATCTGGCTGGCCAACTCGGTCCAGTACTCGGACTTCAACGCCCCCAACGAGCGCTCCTGGCAGTTGAGATACGACCTGAACCTGGTGGCCTTCGGTGTACCGGGGCTGACGCTCATGGCCAGGTATGTGAAGGGCGATCAGATCGACGGTACCCGGGTGGACCCGAACGGCCCGTTCGCGGGATGGGCGGGAGATGACCAGAAGCACTGGGAACGGGATATGGAAGCCCGCTATGTCATCCAGGCCGGCATGGCCAAGGACCTCTCGTTCCGCCTGCGCCAGGCCACCCACCGTTCCACTTCATTCGATAACGACCTGGATGAAGTGCGGCTGATCGTGGAGTACCCGCTGAGCTTGCTGTAATCCGTGGGGCGATGGATGCCTGCCTGAGGATCGAAAAGACGATGCCCACGTTCCCTGCGCAAGGCAGGCATCAAAGCGCCGAGGCTCAGGCTTGCTTGGCGCTTGCAGTGGCGGTTGCTTCAGCCTGCTCATGCTGGCGCTTGCGGCCGATCACCAATACCCCCATGGCGGCCAGCGTGCACAGTGTCGCGAGGGGCATCAATGCCAGGGCATAGCTGTTGGTGGCGTCGTGGATGGCACCGTAGACGTTGACCATCAGCCCGCCACCGATCAGGTTGGCCATGGCGCCGACGGCCGCCAGCCCGGCGGCTGCCGTGGACGACGACAGCCAGCCGGAGACCAGTGCCCAGAACGGCCCCTTCATCGAATAAGCGCCCACCAGCACCATTGTCAGCATCACGACCGTGGCCGGCAGCGAGGAGGTGAACAAGGTCATCAGCAGGCCTGCGGCGATCAGCAGCATGGTCATCGCAGTGTGCCAGCGGCGCTCACCGGTACGGTCGGAGCTACGCCCCCAGATGATCATCGCGACCGAGGCGATGCCATACGGGATGGCATTGACCAGGCCGATCTCCAGGGCACTGAGACCGAAGGTTTTCAGCAGTTGCGGCGCCCACACGCTCATGGTGCTGCCCGCGGCGGAAGCGCCCGAGTAGATCAACGCGAGTACCCAGATATCCTTGTGGCGCAGCAGTTTCCACAGCGAGATATGGCCGATGGCGGTCTTCTTGGCGGCCTCGCTGGCCAGCCGTTGGGTGAGCCAGCCGCGTTGCTCGTCGCTCAGCCACTTGGCCTGTTCGGGACGGTCGGTCAGCACGAACAGGCAGGCGATGCCCAGCAACACTGCCGGGATGCCTTCGAGGATGAACAACCAGTGCCAGCCGCGCATGCCCATCCAGCCATCCAGGCTCAGCAGCAGGCCCGACAGGGGCGAGCCAATGAAGTTGGCGGCCGGGATCGCCACCATGAACAGCGCCACCATGCGCGCACGGTAGGCCGACGGTAGCCAGTAGGTGAGGTAGAGCAGCACGCCCGGGAAGAAGCCGGCCTCGGCGGCGCCCAGCAGGAAGCGCATCACGTACAGCGAATTGGCGCCCTGGACGAACGCCGTGCCGGCGGAGATCAGGCCCCAGGTGATCATGATGCGAGCGATCCAGATCCGCGCGCCATACCGCTGCATGGCCAGGTTGCTGGGCACTTCAACCAGGAAATAAGAGAAGAAGAACAGGCTGCTGGCGAAACCGAAGACCTTGGCTGAGAGCTCCAGGTCCTGGTTCATCTGTAGCGAAGCCATGCCAATGTTGCCGCGATCGATGATCGCAATCAGGTAGCAGATGATCAGAAAAGGCAGCAGGCGCCAGGCAACACGGCGCATGGTGCTGCGTTCGAGGTCGTCCGGCACGGATGTAGCTGAATTCATGGTGCTCTCCAATTGTTGTTTTTCTGGAGTGATGCGTGGTATCGGCGCCGCTTCTCGCAAAGCGGCGCGAGAGGGCTGCAATCAGCTGTCGATCAGGTGGCGGTTGACCACGCAACGCGGATCAAGGGCATTGCCCGCCAGGATATCCAGCACCTGCCTCACACAGACCAGGGCTACACGGTCGCGGGCTTCGGTGGTGTTGGCGCCGACGTGTGGTGTGGCGACCAGGGTCGGCAAGCCCCACAGCGGGCTGTCGGCGGGTGGCGGCTCGGGGCTGAAGGTGTCCAGGCCCGCACCGGCAATGCGACGCTCGCTGAGTGCCTGTACCAGGGCGTCAGTGTCGATCAGCTCGCCACGGGCAGTGTTGATGAGGATGGCACCCGGACGCATGCGTGCCAATTGGTCAGCGCCGATCAGGCCGTGATTGGTCTCGGTCAGCGGGCAGTGCAGGCTGATGATATCGCTTTCGGCGAGCAGGCGATCGAAATCTTCTTCGCGCTCGACATGGGCGCGTGCCGGCAGTTGCTTGAGGTAAGGGTCGAACACCTTGACCTTCATGCGCAGCGGCGCCACCAGGTCCATCAGAATGCTGCCGATCGAACCCAGACCCACCAGGCCCAAGGTCTTGCCGGACAGCTCGATGCCGTTGGCTGATGCCTTGTCCCAGTGACCTTCACGCATGCGTGCATCGAGCAGGGCGGTCTGGCGGGCGACGCTGAACATCAGGGCAAAGGCATGCTCGGCCACTGACTGTGCGTTGGCACCCACTGCGATCGACACAGGTATCCCGTGCTCGGCAGCAGCCTGGATATCGATGGTGTTGAAGCCGACACCGTGCTTGGTGATCAGCTTCAGCTTGGTGCAAGCCTCGATCATGGCACGGGTCAGGCTGCCCTGGCGAACCACGATGGCATCGGGCTGTTCCGCGCGAATGATGGCGACCAGCTCTTCTGCCGGCAGGTAGGGCGTGGTGGGGACCACCCTGATGCCCTGGTCGGCGGCAAGTTGCATGGCCTCGGCGGCGAGTTCGGGGCCGGTAATCAGAATGGTACGGGACATCGTGAACACCTTTTTATTGTCAGGGCAGTCGCTGCAGCTCAGGGGCGGCGATGGAATCAACCCTACCATAATGAAACGGCGTTGCAACAAAATAAATTTACTGCTCGTCGCCATCTGAATAGCAGCTAAAAAAAGCGATTGAAAAAGGAATAATGCAATGACATTCTAAAAAACAGATTCGGCGGCCGCCGATGACATCGAATAACATCAATAGAGGTATGTCACATGAGCATTGGCTTCCAAGTGCTTGAGCGCACGCGCAAAATTGGCGAAGAGTGGGTTGCACGCTACCGTGAGGTTCCGGTCGCCAACGTCAGCGACTCGATGAACCGCATGACGGCGGGCGGTGCCCGGCTGCGCCCAATGCACCGCGAAGGGGGGCTTTGCGGCCCGGCCCTCACCGTCAAGGCTCGCCCAGGTGACAACCTCATGCTGCACTACGCCCTCGACATCGCTCAGCCAGGCGACGTGATCGTGGTCGATGCCGGCGGTGACCTGACCAACGCCCTGATCGGCGAAATGATGGTGGCCTACGCCGTCAAGCGTGGTGTGGCGGGCATCGTCATCAATGGCGCGATCCGTGATGCGGCCAATATCGGCGCAGGCGACTTCCCGCTGTTCGCCGCGGGTGTGTCGCACCGTGGCCCGTACAAGGACGGCCCGGGCGAGATCAACGTGCCGATTGCCATTGATGGTATGGTGATCGAGCCGGGCGACCTGGTGATCGGCGATGAAGACGGCCTGCTCTGCGTACCGTACGACCAGGTTGCCGACGTCTATGCCCGTGCCACGGCCAAGCATGCTGCCGAAACCGCTCAGATGGAGCACATTGCCCAAGGTACCAACGACCGCTCCTGGGTCATTGAGTCCTTGAAGAAGAAAGGCTGCCTGCTGCCAGGCTGACCCAACAACCTGCTGCGCACCTTGCGATGGGGGGCGCAGCAGGTGATGGACTGGCGCGGGTCTCATGAGGATTCGCAGACTTGACCGATTCACCGTCGTCGCATCGTAGTCAATGGCCTTCGGCCATTCGGGCGCTCGCCCACCGTAATTTCCAGATCTATTTCGCCGGCCAGGGGGTTTCCACCCTGGGCAAGTGGGTGCAGCAGGTGGCGTTGGCCTGGCTCGCCTATCACCTCACGGGTTCGGCGGTGCTGCTGGGCCTGATCACCTTCCTTTCGCTGGCGCCGCAACTGCTGATTGGCCCGCTGGCCGGTGCATGGATCGACCGGCACGACAAACGTCGATTGCTGATCATCGTGCAAGTGATCCTGACCCTGCAGTCGTCGGCGTTGGCGCTCTCTACCTGGCTGGGCTGGGTCGATGGCCCGATCATCGCCGGCATGGCCTTGCTGCTGGGTTTGCTGAACGCCCTGGAAACACCGTTACGCCAGGCCTTGATCGGCAGTTTCGTCGATGACCCGGCCGACCTGCCCAATGCGCTGGTACTCAATGCCATGCTGATCAACGGCGCACGTTTCGTCGGCCCGCCATTGGCCGGGGCACTGATCGCGCTCGCCGGCGAGGCGACCTGCTTCGCGCTGACGGCCTTGGCCTTCCTGGCATTGCTGTTCGGCTTGCTGAAGGTGCGCGGTAGCGCCAGCCCAAAGGCCAGTGGTTCGACTGCCCAGGTGTTTCGCGAGGGGCTGGCCTACATGTGGCAGACCCGCAATGTGCGCCAACTGCTGGTCAACGTGATCATGGTCAACCTGTTGGCGTCCTGCTATGCAGCGTTATTGCCGATCCTCGCCAAGGCGGTGTTTGCCGGTGACGCCAAAGTGCTGGGGTGGTTGTGGGGGGCGGCGGGGGCGGGAGCCTTCGCGGCGACCCTGGTGCTGGCGTTCGGCGGCGCATTGCCCCGCCTGCGCCAGTTCACCGACGCCGGGGCGCTGCTGTGCGCGGTCGCCCTGGTCGGCCTATGGCTGGCGGGCATGCTGCCATTGGCGTTGCTGGCGCTGGCATTGCTGGGTTTTGGCATCACCCTGAGCAATGTCAGCACCAACATGCAGCTGCAGAGCGGTGCGCCGGGCCACTTGCGTGGCCGGGTGATTGCCTTCTACATCGCCATGCGTTTTGGCTTCGAGGCTCTGGGCGGGATGATCGCCGGGCTGGCCGCGGCCCGCTGGGGGGCACCGGCGACCTTGGGGATCGCCGGTGGGGTGCTGGTGCTGGGGTTGCTGGGGCAGTACGGCATGCGTCGCCGCAGTTGATCGGTCAGGCAGCCTGACCCTGGCCCTGCGGCGTTTGCTGCTTGGCCGGGTCACCCAGCCAGAGCATCAGGCAGGTACCGATCAGCAGGATCGAGGCTACGGCGAAGAACGGCAGGGTGAAGCTGTGCGTGGCATCCTTGATCAGGCCGATGAGGAAGGGCCCGGTGAAGCCGCCAAGGTTGCCGATCGAGACGATCAGCGCCAGGCCGCCCGCTGCGGCGCGGCCGGTGAGGAAGGTCGAGGGAATCGCCCAGAACGTTGCCTGGAAAGACAGGATGCCGGCCACGGCCAGGCACAGGCTGGCGATCTTCAGCAGCGGCTGGTCGATCAGCGCAGCACTCACCAGGGCCAGTGCAGCAAACGCCAGTGCGCTGGCCACGTAGGGCAGACGGTGCGTGCTGCGGTTGGCCAGGCGCGCCCATAAGGTCATGGCCACGGCGCCCAGCAGGTAAGGCAGCGCCACTACCGGGCCGACCACGCCACTGGAAATACCCAGGCTCTTGATGATCTGCGGCAGCCAAAGCCCGATGCCGATGGAGCCGACGATGCAGCAGAAGTTGATGGCCGCCAGGGTGAACACCTTGGGATTGGTCAGTGCTGCGCGCAGTGTGTTGCCGTGGGAGGCGCCAATGGCCTGTTGCTCCTGGGACAGGCGCTGGGTCAGCCAGGCCTTTTCCCGTGGGTTCAGCCACTTTGCCTTGTTCGGGGCATCGACCAGCACGAACAGGCAGGCAATACCGAGCAACACGGCAGGCATCGATTCGGTGACCAGTAGCAGTTGCCAGTTCTTCAGGCCCCACACACCGTGCTGTTCCATCAGCCAGCCCGACAGTGGCGAGCCGACGATGTTGGCGACCGGGATGCCCAGCAGGAACGCTGCGGTAGCTTTCGCTCGCCACTTCCCGGGGAACCAGTAGGTGAAGTACAGGTACACCCCTGGCGTGAAGCCTGCTTCGGCAAGCCCCAGCAGGAACCGTGCGATGCTGAAGCTGATGGGGCCGGTGGCGAAGGCGGTGGCCATGGAAATCAGCCCCCAGGTGATCATGATCCGGGCAATCCACACCCGTGCGCCAAAGCGCTGCATCAGCAGGTTGCTGGGGATCTCGAACATGAAGTAGCCGAAGAAGAACAGGCCGGCCGCCCAGCCGAACATCGTCGCGGTCAGCCCCAAGTCCTGGTTCATGCTGATGGCGGCGAAGCCGACGTTGGTGCGATCGAGGTAGCTGATCACGTAGCAGATGAAGATGAACGGCACCAGGCGCCACAGCACGCGGCGCATCAGGCGGTCGCCCTCGGCGTCGCTGAGCGGCGCCTGGGCTGCAGGGGAATCGTGGTTCATGTCGTCACTCTTTTGTAGTTGTTGTGTGCGCTGACAGGCGCGGGTTCAGCTGTGGGAATACATCTGCAACCCAGGTGTGGCGGTACGGACCTGCAGAATGCTGCCGGTCTCGGATTCGGTAATGAACAGGGTCTGTCCGTCATCGCCACCGAAGGCCAGGTTGGTGTTGCTGATCCCGGCGCAGGAGACGATGCGTTGCAGCGGTTCGGCGACTTTCGACAGCTTCCACACCGAGCCGAAGCCGGTATGGGCGATGTACAGGTTGCTCTGCGCATCGAGGGCCAGGCCGTCGGGCCCGCCCAGGCCGCCATGCAACTGCGCGAAAACGCCCACCTTGCCGACGATCGAGCCGTTACCCAGCGGGATGCGCCAGATCTGCTGCGCGCGGGTCACGGCTACCAGCAGGTGGTTGAGGTGGGGGTCGTAGACGATGCCATTGGGGCTGGGAATGGTACCCAGCAGACACGTCAGGTTGCCCTTGGCGTCGAGCTTGTATACCCGGCCCGTGGCGTCCTGCAGGCCAGTCTGGCCCTGGTCGGTGAAGTACAGGTCACCGTTTGGCGCGAACACCAGGTCGTTGACGCCCTTGAAACCTTCGGAGCCGGCCGAGTCCAGCAGCGGCTCGATGGCGCCGGTCTGCGGGTCGAGCAGCATGATCCCACGCTTGTAGTCGGTGATGAAGATGCGCCCGTCCTGGTGAATCTTCAGGCCGTTGGGCCAGCCATCGTACTGGCAGACCAGTTCCCATTCGCCTTGGGGCGAGATGCGGAAGATGCGCCCGTTGGGAATGTCGGTCACGTACAAGCGCCCCTGACGGTCGAAAGACGGGCCCTCGAGGAATGAGTCGATTGCGCGTCCCTGGCGGTTGGCGTTGGCCCAGGCAGTGGGGCGCGGCTCGCGGAAGCGTTCGGGCAGGCGCGTGAAGACGGTGGTTTCAACGGTGGGTGGGGCAGCGAAAAAACTCATGAGGGCTCCTGGCGGCAAGGGGCGCGTGAGCGTCCAGGTTGTTGTGTTCTTGGTTTAATGCAATGCCATTTCAAAATAAATCATGATGCGACGAAAGGCGATGATTTTCGTCGTCTTTTTCGCGGCTCTTGACGAGGCTCAAAATTATGTGACCTTATGTAAAGGAAATGGCGTTCCAAAATAAAAACAACTGGAGTTTGCTATGCAGCCTTGGTCATGGCGTATGCCGTACCGTCCTTCTCGGTCTCTGAAAAACCTCTCGCTTACCGTTGGCCTTGCGGCTGTCACCGCCTGGCGCAAGCGGGTCACCGTGCGCCGTTGGGGCATGCAGGGCTGACTCGGCGTCCATTCCAATAACAAGAAAACCGGCACCCGGGTTCGGGTGCTCAGGGAGCTTTCGTCTTGAAATCCTTACCTTCCTTCTGTGGTCTTGCCCTTGCCGCCAGTGGTGGCCTAATGGCGTCGCCTGCTCTGGCGGACTTTCTTGCCGACAGCCATGCCAACCTGGCGATGCGTAACTTCTACTTCAACAGTGATAACCGCGACGGTGCCGCCAAGCCTTCGAAGACCGAGGAATGGGCGCAGGGCTTCCTGCTCGATCTGCGTTCGGGGTACACCAGCGGGGTGATCGGCGTCGGGGTGGATGCGACCGCCATGCTGGGTGTCACCTTGGACAGCGGCCGTGGCCGACACGCGGGTGGCACGATGATTCCGTCCGATGGCGAGCGTGCGGTGGATCAGTGGGGCAGCGCGGGCGCGACTTTGAAGTTGAAAGCGAGCAAGAACGAGCTGCGGGTCGGCCAGTTGATGCCGAAGATGCCGGTGCTGATGGCCTCGGATGGTCGGTTGCTGCCGCAGACCTTCCAGGGGGTGCAGCTGCAGTCGAAGGAGTTCGACAATCTGATGCTGATCGGCGGTGCGCTTGACCGCGCCCGGGGCCGGGCGTCCACCGACCTGACCGGCATGGCCGTAAGTGGCGGCACCCAGGAAAGTGACCGTTTCTATTTTGCCGGTGTCGATTACCGTGCCAGCGATGCGCTCATGCTGCAGTACTACGCGGGTGAATTGCAGGACTATTACCAGCAGCATTTTGCTGGCCTCAATCATACCCTGGCACTGACTGACGACAGCTCGCTGACGACCGACCTGCGCTACTTCCGCACCCGCTCGGACGGCGCCAACGGCAGCGCTTCGGGGCGAGCGCAGGGCTATACCGTAGGCGGCTACACCGCCGATGGAGACGGCGAAATCGATAGCGACCTGTGGAGTGCGGCGTTCACTTACCGCCTGCGTGGTCACTCGCTCATGCTGGGCTATCAGAGCGTTTCCGATGACAGCACCTTCGTGCAGATCAACCAAGGGTCGATCGACAAGGGGGCCGGTGGCAGCAGCTTGTACCTGTGGACAGACAAGATGCTATTGAGTTTCACGCGTGCTGGCGAGCGCACCGGTTTTGCGCAGTATGGCTACGATTTCGCGGCGTTGGGTGTGCCCGGCCTCAAGGCCTCGGTGATGTATCTCAAGGGTGACCACATCCAGACCGCGGGCGGCGCCGAGCAGTCGGAGTGGGAGCGGGACTTCTCCCTGGATTATGTGATCCAGAGCGGGACCTTCAAGGGCCTGGGCGTGGCCTGGCGCAATGGCATGTCCCGCAGCGAAGCGGCCCGCAATGGCGATCAGAACCGCGTGATCGTCAACTATACCGTGGCATTGTTCTGAGCTGGCAGCAGCCGGCCTGTTCAGCGTTACGGCCCGGGAAAACTACAGGTCAGTACGGCCCCGCGCAGAGGCGCGGGGCCATGGCTGTTGCATCAGTGCTGCATGCGTTGCTTCGCCACTTCGTCCGTGGACACAGGCGAGCCTGAATTTCCCCAGCCCGAGCGAATGAACGACACCACGTCTGCCACTTCCTGATCGCCAAGGCGCCAGGCGAAGCTGGGCATGCCGTAACCGGTGGGGGCATGCTGGTTGCCCGGCAGGTAGCCGCCGTCCAGCACGATATGGATCAGCGAGGTCGCATCCTTGCCATTGAGTACCGGGTTGCCGGCCAGGGCCGGGAACACCTCGGCGTAACCGCGGCCGTCGCTGCGGTGGCAGGCCATGCAGTTGTCGATGTAGGTGCGAGCGCCCGGGGTACTCACGTCCATGCGGCTCAGTTGCAAAGCGGTGTTGCTTTCGGCTTTGACGGCAGGCGACGCATTCACCGGAGGCAAGCTCTTGAGGTAGTGAGCGATGGCCAGGCGATCAGCATCGGTCAGGTGTTGCATGCTGTGCTGGATGACATCGGTCATGCTACCGAACACCGCCGTGCGTTCCGTGCGGCCGGTTTTCAGGAACTGCGCGAGCTCCTCGGTGCTCCAACTGCCCAGGCCATCGTGCGCGTCGCCGCGCAGGCTTTTCGCCACCCAGCCTTCCAGCGGTGCGCCGCCGGCCAGGAAGTGGTCGCCATCGCTGTCGGTTAGCGATTTTTCCTGCATGCCGATGCCGCGTGGGGTATGGCAACTCCCGCAGTGACCGAGGCCGTTGACCAGATAGCGGCCGCGCTCCAGTTGTGGGTCTGGCGTGCTGGCCGTTTCGGTGGCGACCTTCGGGGCGAACGTCCAGCGCCAGAACGCCAGCGGCCAGCGCATGTTCATCGGCCAGGGGATGTCGCTTTCGCGGTTGGCCTCGGCCACCGGCTGCACACCTTTCATGAAGTAGGCATAGAGGTCGGCGATGTCCTGGTCGGTGACCTTGGCGTACGAGGGGTAGGGCATGGCGGGGTAGAGGGTACTGCCATCCTTGCGAATGCCGTCTCGGTGTGCGGCGACGGCGGCTTCATGATGAACAGCCAGGAGCTGGAAACTGCGGCCCGTCTGGGCATGCACATCACCGTGGTGATCCTGCGTGACGATGGCTACGGCATGATCCGCTGGAAGCAGGCCAACATGGGCTTCACCGATTTCGGCCTGGACTACGGCAACCCGGACTTCGTCAAATACGCCGAAGCCTATGGTGCCAATGGTCACCGCGTCGAAAGCGCCGAAGCCTTGCTGCCACTGCTCGAGCACTGCATCAAGACCCCTGGCGTGCACGTGATCGACTGCCCGGTGGACTACAGCGAGAACGACTTCATCCTGAACATGCAGTTGCGTGAGCGCAGCATGGCCATCTGAGCCACGCTTTGCAGTGGGCCGGCAGGCGCGATGACGGGCCTGCTGGTTTTCTGCTCGAGGTTCTTCACCGTCGACGATGATGGTGCCGCATCGGCTCTTGCTGGCATGATGGCGGTTGCCAGGGCATTCGCAGATAATGATTCATCTGGGCCCTGACAAAGACTTGGGCAAATCAAATGTGAGGATCTACGGATGGTTAATGTTCGGCCGCGTCCTGCGGTGAATGGCGTGGCTTCGGCTGACCGCGTGCTGACAGTGCTCTCGGCGTTCCAGGTGGGCGACACGTCCTTGACCCTTGTGGAGCTTGTCGAGCGTACCGGACTGATCAAAAGTACCATCATGCGTTTGATGGTCTCGCTGGAGAACCATGGTTTCGTCAATCGCATGGCAGATGGGCGCTACCAGCTGGCCAGCGAGGTCATGCGGCTCAATGCGGTGTATGAGGAGGGCATTGATCTGGAGCGCCACGTGATGCCCAGGCTGCACCTGTTGGCAGAGCGTACCGGCGAGACGGCCTCGTTCTACGTGCGACACGGCGCGTATCGGATGTGTCAGTACCGCGTCAATTCGCCCCATCGACTGCGCATGCACGTCCAGCCCGGCGACATGCGGCCGATGGACGACGCCGCTGGGGCCCAGGCGTTGCGCGCGCCGTTCGCCAGCGGTATCGCCATGCAAAAGCCGTTTTACTCGATGGGAGCCACAGACCCGCATGCCGCATCGGTCGCCTTTCCCGTGTACGGCGCTGGCGACGAGCTGGTCGGCGCACTGGTGCTTTCCGGCCCATCCAGCCGGCTCACCCCGGAGTGTGCCGAAGCCTTCAACGACATCTTCTTCGACGCTACCCGTGACCTGATGCGCAGCCTTGGCTGCAAGGCCGCAGATGGCTTGCCGGCAGCCGGGAAGTAAACATCGCCAGCTGGACGCGGGGCGGCTACTAGCGCAATGACCGCTGTAGCCGTTCGGTCAGGTTCAGCAGATCACTGAATCAGCGGCACGCCACTGAGCTTCTGCAGCTCGTCGAAGTCGATGTCCGCGCAGATCTCTACCACTTTCAGGCCATCGGCGGTGACTTCCAGCACGGCCAGGTCGGTATAGATGCGGCTGACGCAGCCGATGCCGGTCAGCGGGTAGGTGCACTCAGGCACCAGCTTGCTTTCGCCGGTTTTGGTCAGGTGGTCCATCATCACGAACACCTGGCGGGCGCCCGTGGCCAGGTCCATCGCGCCGCCCACGGCGGGGATCGAACCTTCGGCGCCGGTGTGCCAGTTGGCCAGGTCGCCCTTGACCGACACCTGGAAGGCACCCAGTACGGCGATGTCCAGGTGGCCGCCACGCATCATCGAGAACGAGTCGGCGTGGTGGAAGAAAGCACCGCCGGTGAGCAGGGTCACGTGTTGCTTGCCGGCGTTAATCAGGTCGTCGTCTTCCTCGCCTGGCGCCGGGCTCGGGCCCATGCCCAGCAGGCCGTTCTCGCTGTGCAGGAACACTTCCTTGTCGCCCAGGTAGTTGGCCACCAGGGTCGGTGCGCCGATGCCCAGGTTGACGTAGGCGCCTTCCTGGATGTCTGCGGCCACGCGCTGGGCCATCTCGGTGCGGGAGAGCTTTTTGGTGATGGTCATGGCAGGCCTCAGACAGCGTTGGCGATCGAAGAAGCGGCAGCGCCGGAAACGGCGACCACGCGCTGGACGAAAATACCCGGGGTGATGATGTGCTCCGGGTCCAGCTCACCGAGCTCGACGACCTGGTCGACCTGGGCGATGGCGGTCTTGGCCGCCATGGCCATGATCGGGCCGAAGTTGCGCGCGGCCTTGCGGTAGACCAGGTTGCCCCAGCGGTCACCCTTGTGCGCCTTGATCAGTGCAAAGTCGGCGTGCAGTGGCATTTCCAGCACGTACATGCGGCCGTCGATTTCACGGGTTTCCTTGCCTTCGGCGAGCAGGGTGCCATAGCCGGTCGGCGAGAAAAACGCCCCGATGCCCGAACCCGCGGCGCGGATGCGCTCCGCCAGGTTGCCTTGTGGCACCACTTCCAGTTCGATCTTGCCGGCACGGTACAGTTCGTCGAACACGTAGGAGTCGGACTGGCGCGGGAAGGAGCAGATTACCTTGCGCACGCTGCCGGCCATCAGCAGAGCGGCCAGGCCGATCTCGCCGTTGCCGGCGTTGTTGCTGATGATGGTCAGGTCGCGGGCACCGGTGGCGATCAGGCCATCGATGAGTTCGGACGGCATCCCGGCGGTGCCGAAGCCACCGACCATGATGGTCGAACCGTCGGTAATCCCTTCCACCGCGCTGGCGATGGACTCAAACGTTTTATTGATCACAGCGAGCTCCTGGTTCTTCCTGGAGTATGAATTGTCGACCTGCCGCGTTGACGCGGTGGGGCCATGCAGCGCGTTGGCGTTGTGTGCTGACTGCCCATAGCGTGCCGCAATAGCGTGAAACAGTAGAGAGGGTGGAGAGGAATTTGTGCGATTACCGAACTGTTGTGCGATTTCTGAGCGGCCCGGCTGCCTGGCATTCACTCCGATGCAAACGACGGCCGCTCGGCGAACCAGGCCACCGCCAGCGCCTTGAACGCCTCGGCCGAAGGCGTCAGCGGATAGCGCTGGTCATGCGCCAGAACGATGCTGTGGGTGGGCAGCTTCTCCTCGGTCGGCCGGCAGACCAGCGCTTGCCCATCGTAGCTGCGGTCACCAAATGGCCGGGTATAGATCAGCGCCACGCCAAAGCCGTTGGCGACGAGGCTACGCTGCAGCTCGAAGGTGCGCACACGGTGCACAACGGCCGGTGACAGGTCGTAGAAGCTGAACAGGTCCAGCACATGCTGCCAACTTTGCGCCTGATCGGTGACCACCAAGGTGTATTGCGCCAATGCCTTGAGGCTGACGCGCGGCTGCCTGGCCAAGGGGTGATCGGCCGCCAGCAGTACCTGAGCGGTCAGCTCACACAGCTGAGTGCAGTGGGTGTTCGGCGGCAAACCCAGGTCGTAGGTGATCGCCAGTTCTATCGCCCCTTCACTGAGCCGCTTGCCCACGAAATCGAAGCTGCCATCGCGCATGTCGACCGTGACTCGTGGGCAGGACTCCTGCATCCGCCGCACGATTTGCGGCAGGCAATAGGGCGCCAGGTCTTCGAAACAGCCGACCACCAGTTCGCCGACGCACTCACCTGCATTGGCATTGATTTCGGCAAAGGTCTGCGCCTCTGCCAGCACGCGACGGGCCTGGACCATGACTGTGCGACCGAAGGGTGTCAGCGATATGCCCAGGCCCCGTTGGCGGATGAAGATCGATTGCCCCAGCACCTCCTCCAGCTCGGTGATGGCGGCCGAGATGGAGGGTTGTGAAACATGCAGTTCCATGGCCGCAGCCGTCAGGTTTCCATGCTTGGCCGCTGCGAGCGCATAGCGCAGTTGGCGCAGTGTGAACTTCATAGGTTTTTCCTTTGTGATGCATCAGCACTTATTATTTTATCCTTTTTTTACATTGTGAAATATTTCTCCTGCGCAGTGCTCACCAAGGACGGCACGCCAGCCAGGCTGGCGTCCCTCTTTGGGCCGGATGCCCTCGAATACTGCAATCAATGTTCTTGTTTGGGAGCGTCACAATGACAATTACAAAGGCTCTGCTGACCACGACACTCTCTCTCGGGTTGCTGGCGTGCGCTGGCGGCAGCCAGGCCGCCAACTGGTGCGAGTCTGGCAAACCGGTCAAATTCGCCGGTTTGAACTGGGAAAGCGGGATGCTGCTCACCGACGTGATGCAGTTCGTGCTGAAAAACGGTTACGGCTGCGATACCGATAGCCTGCCGGGTAACTCCATCTCCATGGAGAACGCCCTGAGCAGCAACGATATCCAGGTGTTCGCCGAAGAATGGGTAGGGCGCAGCGAGGTATGGAACAAGGCTGCGGCTGCCGGCAAGGTCGTCGGCGTCGGCGCCCCGGTGGTAGGCGCGGTCGAGGGCTGGTACGTGCCGCGTTATGTGATCGAAGGCGATGCCAGGCGCAAACTCGAAGCCAAGGCACCCAACCTCAAGCGCATCGCCGACCTGGGACAATACGCTCAGGTCTTCCAGGACCCGGAAGAACCGGACAAGGGGCGCTTCTACAATTGCCCGGCCGGCTGGACCTGTGAGCTGGACAACAGCGAAATGCTCAAGCAATACGGCCTGGAGAACACCTATACCAACTTCCGCCCGGGCACCGGCCCGGCGCTGGATGCCGCCGTGCTGTCGAGCTACAAGCGTGGTGAGCCGATCCTGTTCTACTACTGGTCACCGACGCCGTTGATGGGCCAGGCCGACCTGGTCAAGCTGGACGAGAAGCCCGGCGTGGACAAATCCGTGACCATCAAGGTGGGGGTGTCCAAGGCCTTCCACGAGCAGGCGCCGGAACTGGTGGCGGTACTGGAAAAGGTCAATCTGCCGATCGACCTGCTGAACCAGAACCTGGCGCGCATGAGCAAAGACCGTATCGAGTCGCCGGAGCTGGCCAGGTTGTTCCTCAAGGAACACCCCGAAGTCTGGCACAGCTGGGTCAGCGAAGACGCAGCCAAGAAGGTCGATGCGGCACTCTGAAAGCGGGGGGCGTCCGGCGCTTGCCGGATAAACCCACGTCGGTCCGCTCCATGCACTTGCTCGAGACAATTCCATGTTTCCCAAAAACTTCACGTTCTCCATTGCCGACTGGGTCAATGGCTGGGTCGATGCGCTGGTAAGCAACTACGGCGATGTGTTCCGGCACGTCTCCGACACCCTGTTGTGGGCCATCGTCAACCTCGAAGGCCTGCTGCGCGCGACCCCTTGGTGGCTGGTGCTGGCCATCGTCGCGGGTATTGCCTGGCACGCCACCCGCAAGGTCGCGGCCACCGCCGTGATCGTCGGCTTGCTGTTCCTGGTCGGTGCGGTAGGCCTCTGGGACAAGCTGATGCAGACCCTGGCGCTGATGCTGGTGGCCACGCTGATCTCGGTGCTGGTGGGCATTCCGCTGGGGATCCTGTCGGCGCGCAACGACCGCCTGCGGGCGGTGTTGATGCCGCTGCTCGACATCATGCAGACCATGCCCAGCTTCGTGTACCTGATCCCGGTGCTGATGCTGTTCGGCCTGGGCAAGGTGCCGGCGATCTTTGCCACCGTCATCTATGCCGCCCCGCCACTGATCCGCTTGACCGATCTGGGGATTCGCCAGGTGGATGGCGAAGTGATGGAGGCAATCAATGCCTTCGGCGCCAATCGCCTGCAGCAGCTGTTCGGCGTGCAACTGCCCCTGGCGTTGCCGAGCATCATGGCGGGTATCAACCAGACCACCATGATGGCCCTGTCGATGGTGGTCATCGCGTCGATGATCGGGGCCCGTGGCCTGGGTGAAGACGTCCTGGTCGGCATTCAGACCCTCAACGTCGGCCGTGGCCTGGAAGCGGGCCTGGCCATTGTGATTCTGGCGGTCGTGATCGACCGTATTACCCAGGCTTATGGCCGGCCACGGCATGGGGTGGGCAAATGAGCGCCAAGCAGATGATGAACAAGATCGAAGTGAAGAACGTCTTCAAGATTTTCGGGGCGCGCGCCGAAGAGGCCCTGGCACTGATCCGCCAGAAGAAGGCCAAGGACCAGGTGCTGGCCGAAACCGGCTGTGTGGTTGGCGTCAACGACCTTTCGTTGTCCATCGGCAGCGGTGAGATCTTCGTGATCATGGGGCTGTCGGGCTCGGGCAAATCAACCCTGGTGCGCCACTTCAACCGCCTGATCGACCCCACCAGTGGCCAGATCCTGGTCGATGGCGAGGACATCCTGCAATACGACCTGCCGGCCCTGCGGGAATTCCGCCGACACAAGATCAGCATGGTGTTCCAGAGCTTCGGCCTGCTGCCGCACCGCAGCGTGCTGGACAACGTCGCCTATGGCCTGAAAGTCCGTGGCGAGAACAAGGCCACGTGCACTGAGCGAGCCCTGCACTGGATCAACACCGTGGGCTTGAAGGGGTATGAAAAATCGTACCCGCACCAGTTATCGGGCGGGATGCGCCAGCGCGTCGGCCTGGCCCGTGCCTTGGCCGCCGACACTGACATCATCCTCATGGACGAAGCCTTCAGTGCGCTCGACCCGCTGATTCGCGCCGAAATGCAGGACCAGCTGCTGGAGCTGCAGAAGACCCTGCACAAGACCATCGTCTTCATCACCCACGACCTCGATGAAGCGGTGCGTATCGGCAACCGGATTGCCATTCTCAAAGACGGTCGCCTGATCCAGGTCGGCACGCCGAAGGAAATCCTCTATCAGCCTGCGGACGAATACGTCGATCGTTTCGTGCAGCGCCGCGTAGCTTCGCTTTAAGGAATTGCGTGTATGTCGTTTGCCAAAAAAATCATCATCGCCGATGCGCCTGTTCACTGGCAGGACGTGGTGGCCGTGGCGCGGCATGGCGCCAGGCTAGAGCTGGCGCCCTCGGCCTGGGCGCGGATCGACAACGCCCAGGCGATTGTCCAGCGCATCGTTGCCAGCGGTGAACGCGCCTATGGTGTCAACACCGGGCTTGGCGCCTTGTGCAATGTCTCATTGCAAGACGAACAGCTCAGCCAGTTGTCGCGCAATACCCTGCTCAGCCATGCCTGCGGCGTGGGGGCAGCGCTGTCGGATGAACAGACCCGGGCGATCATGTGCGCGGCGGTCATCAATTTCAGCCAGGGCCGTTCCGGCCTGCAACGCAAGGTGGTCGAGGCGCTGCTGACACTGCTCAATCAGCACATTACCCCACAGGTTCCGAAGCAGGGGTCGGTGGGATATCTGACCCACATGGCCCATATCAGCATCAGCTTGCTGGGCGTCGGCCAGGTCAGCTATCGCGGTCAGATCGTACCTGCGCAGCAAGCCTTGGCCGAGGTTGGCCTGGCGCCGGTCAGGCTGGGCGCCAAGGATGGCCTGTGCCTGGTCAACGGCACCCCGTGCATGACCGGCCTGAGCTGCCTGTCTCTGGATGACGCCACGCGGTTGAGCCAATGGGCGGACGTGATCGGTGCAATGAGCTTCGAAGCCCTGCGTGGCCAACTCGATGCGTTCGACGCGCAAGTCATCGCGCTCAAACCGCACCCCGGCATGCAGCGTGTGGGCAGCAACTTGCGCCGCCTGCTTGACGGCAGCGAAGTCATTGCCAGCAGCCATGGCATCCGCACCCAGGATGCCTTGAGCATTCGTTCGATCCCGCAGGTTCATGGCGCCGCCCGCGATCAGTTGGCCCACGCTGCGCGGCAGATCGAAACCGAACTCAATTCCACGACCGACAACCCGATGTTGCTGGGTACGCCCGAGTCCTATCGAGTGGTTTCCCAGGCGAACCCGCACGGCCAGTCGGTGGCCATGGCGGCTGACTTGCTGGCCATCGCGGTGGCCGAGATCGGGGCGATTGCCGAGCGCCGGCTCGACCGCCTGATCAACCCGTTGGTCAGTGGCTTGCCGGCGTTCCTGGTCAGCCAGCCCGGGGTGAATTCGGGCATGATGATTGTCCAGTACGTGGCCGCTTCCCTGTGTGCGGAAAACCGCCAGTTGGCGCAACCGGCTGTCATCGACAACTACGTCACCTCCGGGCTGCAGGAGGATCACTTGAGCATGGGCACCAATGCCGGGTTGAAGCTGCACCGCGCCTTGGAGAACTGCACGCAGATCCTTGCCATCGAGTACCTGTTGGCGGCCCAGGCATTCGAGTTCCTCAAGGAGCAGCGTTTTGGGGCAGGGACGGAGGTTGCCTGGCGCTTGCTGCGCGAGCGGGTGCCGGCCTATGTCCAGGACCGATGGCTGGCCCCGGATATCGTCAGCAGTGCCGCGATCCTGAAGGAGCCAGGGCTGCTGGATGCTGCCTTCCCCGGGTTGCTATGACGTGGGCTGTCATGAGTGTTCCACAGCGTTGCTGAACAGCTTGACGGCCTCCACGACTTGGCGCGCTCCGCTTTGAATGTCCTCGATCACCTGTCCCGCCTGGCCAACCATTTCGACGCCGAGGTCGGCTTTACCAAGACTTTTCTGCATGCCGTGGACAGCGACGAGGGAGAGATCATGGTTTCGCTTTACCACATCCTTGATCTCCGTTGTTGCTTGGGCGGTACGCACTGCCAACTTGCGAACTTCGTCTGCTACCACGGAAAAACCCCTGCCGTGCTCTCCCGCTCGGGCCGCTTCAATCGCTGCATTCAGGGCCAAGAGGTTTGTTTGCTCGGCAACCTCGCGTATGGTTTGAATGATGCGGGTGATGGCTTCGGATTGCCTGTTGACTGCCTGAATCTGCTCCGCGGCTCTGGAAAGCTCATCGGCAATTTCTCGCACCGTGGCGATGGTTTGCCGAACGATAAGTGCGCCCTCGTGAGCGCTGCGGTCGGTGTTGTGGGCGATTTCATAAGCCAGCGCGGCAGCCGCTGATTCAGCGTGTTGGTGGTTGACTTGAGGTGTTATGTCGCGAGCAAATTTGACAATTTTGTACAGCCTGTTCTCGGTATCGAAGACCGGGTTGTAAGTCGCGCTCAGCCAGACGGTATTGCCGTGCCGGTCAACTCGCTGGAAGCGGCCAGAGAAAAACTCACCTGCGTTCAGCCGTTTCCAGAATTGTTGGTATTCAGCCGAGTCCGCTTCCTGCGGCGTGCAAAACAGTCGGTGATGCTTGCCCTGGATATCTTTTACTTCATATTTGAATGTGCGCAGAAAGTTTTGATTGGCTTCAATGAGGTGCCCGTTCAGGTCGAACGAGACAATGGCCATGGCGCGATGGATGGCGTCTATTACATCCCTTTGCTCTTGCTCAATCTTTACCCGGTCTGTTACAACGGTCGCGAGCATCAGGATCTCTTCTACGCCGCCATCTGAGCGGAGAATCGGATTGTAGCTCGCTTCCATCCATACTTTCGTTCCCGCTTTATTGCAGAGCGCAAACCGATCG
The DNA here is from genome assembly GCF_001320485.1 of Pseudomonas sp. NBRC 111130. Classification (NCBI taxonomy): domain Bacteria; kingdom Pseudomonadati; phylum Pseudomonadota; class Gammaproteobacteria; order Pseudomonadales; family Pseudomonadaceae; genus Pseudomonas; species Pseudomonas sp. NBRC 111130. The sequence goes on along the minus strand of NZ_BCBG01000100.1, from coordinate 88,462 downwards.
CGAACATACTCACCTCTGCGCAATTTTGTCCAAAGGTCGCTATTTATACCTGTAGGGGTGTCATCCTTCGGGGCGAGCAGGGTGTGATGCTTTCCAATCAGTTGGTCTTGACGGTAATCCAGCGCATGTAGCAAGTTCTGGTTGGCGCTGATGATGGTGCCGTTCGGTGTAAGCGCCATTACCAGGTTGGACAGGTCGATGGCGCGCGTTCTTGCCTCCGTGTACCTTAACGCCGATGAGGCATGTTCAAGTTCGAGCTTTAATCGAGTATTAAACATAAGCTTTCCTAGTGCTGCTTTGATTTTGGGCTCGGTGCTTCTGTGTCATCGATGTCGTGGCTAAGGCCAACTAATACGGGGGAGGGTTTCGATCGCGGGCTTGGCGAAAAAGTACCCTTGAAATAAGTTGACGCCAATGTCTTGCAGTGTCGTCAATTCTTCCAAGGTTTCTACGCCTTCGGCGATGACCTCGATGCCGAGCCCCTTGGATATCGTTACGATTCCATGGGTTATCACTCTTTTGGCTTTGCTGTGCTGAATCCCTCGGATGAGATCCATGTCGATTTTTATGATGTCCGGCTGAAAATCGGCAAGTAAGTTGAGTCCAGAGTAGCCGGCGCCGAAATCATCGATAGCCGTTTTGAAACCCTGCTTCCTGTAAGAGCTCATGATGTTCTTGATATGAGATTTGTCACGGATGCTCTCGCCTTCAGTGACTTCGAAGATGATTCGATCAATCGGGAATCCGAATGTCTCGGCGGCCTCCAGTGTGGTGCGTATGCAGGCGTCTGCTTGATAGACCGCGTTGGGTAAAAAATTGATGCTTAAAAAATTTTCAACGCTGGCTTTTGCGGCTAATTCAACGGCTTTGACACGGCATGCTTGATCGAAGCGGTATCGATTAGACTCATTGACCTTGTCCAAAATGGATTTGGCACCCGCTCCGTCTGTGCCGCGAACCAGAGATTCATAGCCGAATACAGTGTTGTTGAAGGTATTTACAATCGGTTGAAAGGCCATGGTGAAATCGACATCAAAGCCGCGATTGTCCTTGCAGTTGCGGCAACCGTGGGGCCGCTGAGCCGTGACGGGTATGAGTTCTGTAGACAAGCTGGCACCTCGTGTGGGGCGGTGGTATGGCTCCGTGCCGATGTCCTGGAGGTGCTTGCACGCTCCCTGAGGCGAAGTATTGCCCCAATACTTGTACAATGAAAGCTGTTTGTACAATTATTTTTCGTAGGTAAGGCGGTGTATCGGCCAAATCTGGCGACAAAAAAGCCATATCGAGGTCTTTGTGGGCTTCTGTGCCTGAGGCTGTACAACTTTGGGGGCGGTGCGGCGACGCCATTGCACTTACGAGTCCCTCAGCGCGCTTTGGTATTGATAAAACCGATGGGAGCTATATCGCAAGCATCTGTTCCATCAAAGAAAATGGGCCACGTAACCACAGGTTGGAATCTGCCATGAACAAAGTCTCTTTCACCGAACGCATGGTCCATGCCGTCGGCTATGAAATCTTCGCCGTGCTGCTGTGTGCGCCCTTGCTCTCGTGGATCATGGGCAAGTCGCTGGCCACGGCTGGCACCCTGGCGGTCACGCTGTCGCTGATCGCAATGGCCTGGAACATGGTCTACAACGCGCTCGTCGACCGCTTCGTGGCGACGCCTCGCATTCAGTGGAAAGCCCCGGCGCGCCTCGTCCATGGTCTGGGCTTCGAGGCGGGCCTGGTGGTCTGGTGCCTGCCGGTGGCGGCCTGGATGCTGGAGATCTCGCTGCTGCAGGCGTTCATGGTCGAGCTGGGCTTCTTCGTGATCATCTTGCCCTACACCGTGGTGTACAACTGGGCGTTCGACCGGGCCCGGTACTTCATCATGCAGCGCCGAGCCGTGGCCTGAGGCCTCAGAAGTGCTTGCTTGCAGCGGCGGTGAGGCTTAGCCGATCGGGTCCTGGCCGAGCACCTTGCTCAACGCAACCCGGGCATCTTCCAGTTGCACCAGCGAAGCATGCCGGGCGCCGAGGGCGTCACCGTTCTGGATAGCCGTGAGGATCGCCTTGTGCCGCGGCAGGGCCAGTTCGTCGAAGTTGGGGCGCTGGTTGGAGTAGCGCACCGACTCGCGAAGGGCCAGCGAGAGCATGTTGCACAGGTAGGCGAGCAGATCGTTGTGGGTGGCGTCGGCGATACGTGCGTGGAAGTCCAGGTCCGGCTGCAGGCGCTCTTCGTGGGTGCGTGCGGCTTCCATGCGCTGATAGGCCTCGCTGATCGAGGCGACATCCTCGGCGCTGGCATTGGTCGCGGCCAGTGCGGCGGCGGCAGGTTCGATGACCCAACGCACGCTGGACAGGGTGTTGAAAAACTCTTGCTGCGGCGTAGCCTGCATCAGCCAGTGCAGCACGTCGGGGTCGAGCATGTGCCAGGCGTGGCGCGGGCGCACCAAGGTGCCGACACGGGGGCGGGCTTCGATCAGGCCCTTGGCGGTGAGGGCGCGCATCGCTTCACGGAACACCGGCCGGCTGATCGCATAGGCCTCGCACAGGCTGGCTTCGGCGGGCAGTTTCTGCCCCGGCTGGAGCTGGCCGGATACGATCTGCAGGCCGAGGTCCTGGACCAGGGTGGCGTGCATGCTCTTGCGCGTGGTGGGCTGGCGGTAGTTCATGTGGGGTGCTGGCGGTCCATCGGAGCGGGGTGGGCATCATAGCATCAGTCAAGCTGTACCGGCCCCTGTGGCAGCGGGCAGGCCCGCGAACACCGGCAAAGCCGGTGCCACGCACCGCGCTGCTTGCTTCGCGGGCATGCCCGCTCCCGCACAGTGCCAGTGCAGGCTCAGTGGGAGTGCTTGGGCACAGCAGAGCCTCGGCAGCCCACCAGAAAGTCGAAGTCACAACCTTCATCGGCCTGCATCACATGGTCGATGTACAACTTCGCATAGCCTCCGCTGATCAACGGCTGCGGCACCTGCAGATCTGCCAGGCGGCCGGCCAGTTCCGCCTCGGAAATATCCAGGTGCAGGCGGCCCTCATGACAGTCCAGCTCGATCCAGTCACCTTCGCGTACCGCCGCCAACGGCCCACCCGCCGCAGCTTCAGGCGCCACATGCAGGACCACGGTGCCATACGCCGTGCCGCTCATGCGCGCGTCGGAGATGCGCACCATGTCGGTCACGCCCTGGGCCAGCAGCTTGGCTGGCAAGCCCATGTTGCCGACTTCGGCCATGCCCGGGTAACCCTTCGGGCCGCAATGCTTCATCACCAGCACCGAGCTGGCGTCGACCTCCAGCGCCGGGTCGTTGATACGCGCCTTGTAGTCTTCGAAGTTCTCGAACACCACCGCACGGCCACGGTGGCGCATCAGTTCGGGGGTTGCCGCCGAGGGCTTGAGCACCGCGCCTTTGGGGGCGAGGTTGCCGCGCAGGATGCAGATGCCGCCGTCGGCCACCAGCGGCTTGTCGATCGGCCGGATGACCGCTTCGTCATACAGCGGTGCGCTCTGGCAGTTGTGCCACAGGCTCTTGCCATTGGCGGTCAGCGCGCTGGGGTGGGGCAGCAGGTTGTGCTCGCCCAGACGACGGATCACGGCAGGCAGGCCACCGGCATAGTAGAACTCTTCCATCAGGAAGCGCCCGGACGGCTGCAGATCGACCAGGGTCGGCGTGCCGCGGCCGACGCGGGTCCAGTCTTCCAGTTGCAGGTCGACGCCGATGCGCCCGGCGATGGCTTTCAAGTGGATCACCGCATTGGTCGAGCCACCAATGGCGGCGTTGACGCGGATGGCATTCTCGAAGGCTTCGCGGGTAAGAATCTTCGACAGGCGCAGGTCTTCGTTGACCATCTCGACGATGCGCATGCCCGACAGGTGAGCGAGCACGTAACGGCGCGAGTCCACCGCCGGGATCGCCGCATTGTGCGGCAGCGAGGTCCCCAGGGCCTCGGCCATGCAGGCCATGGTCGAAGCGGTCCCCATGGTGTTGCAGGTGCCTGCCGAACGCGACATGCCAGCTTCGGCCGAAAGGAACTCGTTGAGGTCGATCTGCCCGGCTTTGTAGGCCTCGTGCATTTGCCAGACGATGGTGCCGGCGCCGATGTCGCGGCCCTTGTGCTTGCCGTTGAGCATCGGCCCGCCGGTGACCACGATCGCCGGCACGTCGCAGCTGGCGGCGCCCATCAGCAGGGCCGGGGTGGTCTTGTCGCAGCCAGTCAGCAGCACCACGGCGTCCACCGGGTTGCCACGAATGGCTTCTTCCACGTCCATGCTCGCCAGGTTGCGGGTGAGCATCGCGGTGGGGCGCAGGTTGGACTCGCCGCTGGAGAACACCGGGAACTCCACCGGGAAGCCGCCGGCCTCCAGCACGCCTTTCTTCACATGCTCGGCAATCTTGCGAAAGTGCGCGTTGCACGGGGTCAGCTCGGACCAGGTGTTGCAGATGCCGATGATCGGCTTGCCCTGAAACTCATGGTCGGGAATGCCCTGGTTCTTCATCCAGCTGCGGTACATGAAGCCGTTCTTGTCGGCGGTGCCGAACCATTGGGCGGAGCGCAGGGGGCGTTTGCTATCAGACATGACGGACACCTTATTGGTATTACTATTTGTCGTTATGCTTCGACTCTATCGCTAAAAATCATCATTGTGAAGGCTTGTTGATTTAAATAGTAATACTATATGCTCATATCACCGCGCCGGAGGTCTGCCCATGAAACCCCGGCCATGTGCTGTCCCCATTACAAGAACAATCGGAGACCTCGCCATGATCCAGGAGCAGCGGCTCGTCCGCCTGATCACCCTGAAACTCATCCCTTTTCTGGTCCTGCTTTACCTGGTGGCCTACGTCGATCGTTCGGCGGTGGGCTTTGCCAAGCTGCACATGGGTGCCGACATCGGCCTCGGTGATGCGGCCTACGGCCTGGGCGCCGGGCTGTTCTTCATCGGCTATTTTCTGTTCGAAGTCCCCAGCAACCTGCTGCTCGATCGCTTCGGCGCACGGCGCTGGTTTGCCCGCATCCTGCTGACCTGGGGTGCGATCACCGTCGGCATGGCGTTCGTCACCGGGCCCAGCGGCTTCTACGTGATGCGCTTTCTGCTCGGCGCGGCGGAGGCAGGGTTCTTCCCTGGCGTGCTGTACTACATCACCCAGTGGTACCCGGTGCGCCATCGCGGCAAGATCCTTGGCTTCTTCATCCTGTCGCAACCGCTGGCGATGCTGATCACCGGGCCACTGTCGGGCGCCTTGCTGGGCCTGGATGGCAACCTGGGCCTGCATGGCTGGCAGTGGCTGTTCGTCTGCATCGGCGCACCCGCCGTGTTGTTGGCCTGGCCGACCCTGCGCCTGCTGCCGGACGGCCCGGACAAGGTGCGCTGGCTGGATGATGCGCAGCGCAGCTGGCTCAAGGAGCAGTTGGCCGAAGACCAGCGTGCGTTCGGCCAGACCCGCCACGGCAACCCGCTGCACGCCCTGAAGGATGGCCGGGTGCTGCTGCTGGCGCTGTTCTACCTGCCAGTGACCTTGAGCATCTATGGCTTGGGCCTGTGGCTGCCGACGCTGATCCACCAGTTCGGTGGCAGTGACCTGGTGACTGGCTTCGTTTCGGCAGTGCCGTACCTGTTCGGCATCATCGGCCTGTTGATCATCCCGCGCAGCTCCGACCGTCTCAACGACCGCTATGGCCACCTGGGCTTGCTGTATGCCTTGGGCGCAACGGGGCTGTTTCTCAGCGCCTGGCTGACCGTGCCGGCGATGCAGCTGGCCGCGTTGTGCCTGGTGGCTTTCGCGCTGTTCTCTTGCACGGCGATTTTCTGGACCTTGCCTGGACGTTTCTTTTCCGGCGCCAGCGCGGCGGCCGGCATCGCCCTGATCAACTCGATCGGCAACCTCGGCGGCTACCTCGGCCCGTTCGGCATCGGCGCGCTCAAGGAACACACCGGCCAGCTGTCCTCGGGCCTGTACTTCCTGGCCGTGATGATGCTGTTCGGGCTGGTGCTGACCGGTGTCGTCTACAACCGCCTCGAGCGCCGCCAGCGCCAGGCATCCGTGAACATTGCAACCGACAAGCGAGCACAAGCATGCGACTGATCCAATTCGAAACTGCCGCCGGCCAGCGCCGGGTCGGCGTGGTGGAAGGCAAGCGCGCCCTGGAAATCAGCGGCGTGAGCAGCACCCGCCAACTGGCGCTGCAGGCCATAGCGGCAGGCCGCGACCTGGTCAGCCAGGTACGAACCGCGGGCCTGGGCGAGGGCCATGACTACCTGGCGCTCCTGGCCGAAGGCCGAGTGCTGCCACCTCTGGACCACGAAGACCCGGCGCACTGCCTGGTCACCGGCACCGGCCTGACTCACCTGGGCAGCGCCGCCACCCGCGACAAGATGCACCAGCAGCAGGCCGAGGGTGCCGTCACCGACAGCATGCGCATGTTCCAGTGGGGCCTTGAAAGCGGGCGGCCGCCCGCAGGCGAGCAGGGCGCGCAACCGGAGTGGTTCTACAAGGGCGATGGCGCCATGGTCGTGCGCCCCGGTGCCGACTTGCCGCTGCCGGCCTTTGCCGAAGATGCCGGCGAGGAGCCGGAGCTGGTCGGGCTGTATGTGATCGGCGAGTGCGGCACCCCGTTCCGCCTGGGTTACGCGCTGGGCAACGAGTTCTCCGACCACGTGATGGAGCGGCGCAACTACCTGTTCCTGGCGCATTCCAAGCTGCGCGCCTGCAGCTTCGGCCCGGAACTGCGCCTGGGCGCGCTGCCGGCGCACCTGGAAGGCCGCAGCCGCATCTTGCGCGACGGCCGGGAGCTGTGGAGCAAGCCGTTCCTGTCCGGTGAGCAGAATATGTGCCACAGCTTCGAAAACCTGGAGTTCCACCACTTCAAGTACCGCCAGTTCCTGCGCCCGGGCGATGTCCATGTGCATTATTTTGGCACCGCCACGCTGTCGTTCGCCGACGGTATCCAGGCCCGGCCGGGGGACACTTTCGAGGTCAGCCTGGACGCCTTCGGCGAGCCACTGCGCAATGGCATCGTTGCCTCTGAACACGCGGTGCGCCCAGGCCTGGTGAAAAGCCTTTGAGCCTTCAATCGTTGTCACAGGAGTCAAGCATGTCAGGAAGCAACTTCATCGGCGGCGCCCGCAGCGCCGCAGGCAGCGTGCGCCTGCTGAGTTTGGATGCCCGCACGGGCGAGGCCCTGCCGGTCGTCTTCACCCAGGCCACGCCTGACGAGGTGGATGCCGCCGCCTGCGCCGCCCAGCAGGCTTTTGCCGAATACAACGGCTTGGCGCCAGAGCGCCGTGCGCAGTTTCTGGATGCCATTGCCGGGCAGCTGGATGCGCTTGGCGAGGCCTTCATCGACACGGTCTGCCGCGAAACCGCCTTGCCCGCCGCACGCATCCAGGGCGAGCGCAGCCGCACCAGCAACCAGATGCGCCTGTTCGCCCAGGTGCTGCGCCGTGGCGACTACCTGGGCGCCCGCATCGACCGCGCCCAGCCCCAGCGCCAGCCGCTGCCGCGCCCTGACCTGCGCCAGTACCGCACCGGTGTCGGCCCGGTGGCGGTATTCGGCGCCAGCAACTTCCCGCTGGCGTTCTCCACGGCAGGCGGCGATACCGCTGCCGCGCTGGCTGCCGGTTGCCCGGTGGTGGTCAAGGCCCACAGTGGCCACATGGCCACTGCCGAGTATGTCGCCGAGGCGATCCAGCGGGCCGCCGAGGCTACTGGCATGCCAGCCGGGGTGTTCAACATGATCTACGGCGCCGGCGTAGGCGAAGCGCTGGTGCGCCACCCGGCGATCCAGGCGGTGGGCTTCACCGGCTCGCTCAAGGGGGGCCGGGCCTTGTGCGACCTGGCGGCAGCGCGTCCGCAGCCGATCCCGGTGTTTGCCGAGATGAGCAGCATCAACCCGGTGCTGGTACTGCCGGCGGCGTTACAGGCCAGGGGCGAGCAGGTGGCGGCCGAGCTGGCGGCTTCGGTGGTACTGGGTTGCGGGCAGTTCTGCACCAATCCGGGCCTGGTTATCGGCATGGCGGGGCCAGCGTTCTCGGCATTCGTGGCTGCACTGGCTGCACGCATGGCCGATCAGCCAGGGCAGACCATGCTCAATGCTGGCACGCTGCGCAGCTATGCCAGCGGTGTAGCGCGCTTGCACCAGCATCCGGGCGTACGCCACCTGGCTGGGGCCGGGCAGGGCGGTGAACAGGCCCAGGCGCAGCTGTTCCAGGCAGATGTCAGCTTGCTGCTGAGCGGTGATGAGCTGTTGCAGGAAGAGGTCTTCGGCCCGACCACGGTGGTGGTCGAAGTGGCCGACGAAGACGAACTGCGCCGTGCGCTGGGCGCCTTGCATGGCCAGCTGACGGCCACACTGATTGCCGAACCTCAGGACCTGCAGCGGTACGCAGCACTGGTGCCGTTGCTTGAACGCAAGGCTGGCCGCCTGCTGGTCAACGGTTACCCGACCGGGGTCGAGGTGAGCGATGCGATGGTGCATGGCGGGCCGTATCCGGCCACGTCCGATGCGCGGGGGACCTCGGTGGGGACATTGGCCATTGATCGTTTCTTGCGGCCGGTGTGTTATCAGAACTATCCGGATGGCTTGTTGCCGGCGGCGTTGCAGGATGGCAATCCGCTTGGTTTGTTGCGGTTGGTGGATGGTGTGTACAGCCGCGAGGGGATAAGCCGATAGGTGGTGGTTGCTTCTGGTGTCTGCCTTGAGAGGTGTGGCGCCTGGGAGATCGAGCGCCGCCCGCGCGGCGCATCGCGGGCAAGCCCGCTCCCACATCTGTTTCGGGCCAGTTACTCCTGCCCCGCCAACAGGATCCGCCTTGGTGCATGACTGAAGATCTGTGAAAAGCAGTTGCGCCAACCTCGATATCGGAAGGAACAAACAGGGCGGTCCCTGTTGGCTTCACAGGAGGGACTGGCCCGAAACAGATGTGGGAGCGGGCTTGCCCGCGATGCGCCGCGCGGGCGGCGCTCGATCTCCCAGGCGCCAAACCTCTCAAGGCAGGCACCAGGGCTAAGGACAAACACCAGGGCTAAGGACAAACACCAGGGCTGACGACAATCACCAGGGCTAACGACAAACACCAGGGCTGACGACAATCACAGCCTGTGAGAGGATGTCCAACCTCCAAGCCAGGACCCCCGAACGCAGCCTGATGAAGACACCAAAACGAATCGAACCACTGATCGAAGACGGCCTGGTCGACGAAGTACTGCGGCCCTTGATGAGCGGCAAGGAAGCGGCCGTCTACGTGGTGCGCTGCGGTGCCCAGGTGCGCTGCGCCAAGGTCTACAAAGAGGCCAACAAGCGCAGCTTCCGCCAGGCCGCCGAATACCAGGAGGGCCGCAAGGTCCGCAACAGCCGCCAGGCCCGGGCCATGGCCAAGGGCAGCAAGTACGGCCGCAAAGAAGCCGAAGACGCCTGGCAGAACGCCGAGGTGGCGGCGCTGTTCCGCCTGGCCAATGCCGGCGTTCGGGTGCCCAAGCCGTACGACTTCCAGGACGGCGTGCTGCTGATGGAACTGGTCACCGACGCCGACGGCGACGCCGCGCCCCGCTTGAACGACGTGCACCTGGAGGCCGAAGAGGCCCGTGAGCATCATGCCTTCGTCATCCGCCAGATCGTGCTGATGCTCTGCGCCGGGCTGGTGCATGGCGACCTGTCTGAATTCAACGTGCTGCTCGGCCCTGAAGGCCCTGTGATCATCGACCTGCCACAGGCGGTGGACGCGGCGGGCAACAACCATGCGTTCAGCATGCTGCAGCGGGATGTGGCGAACATGGCGCATTACTTCGGGCGCTTTGCCCCGGAACTCAAGGCCACCCGCTACGCCGATGAGATGTGGGCGCTGTACGAAGCCGGTGAATTGCGCCCGGACAGCCCGCTGAGCGGGCAGTTCGAGGAAGACGACCATGCCGCCGACGTGGCCGGAGTGATGCGCGAGATCGACGCCACCCTGCGCGATGAAGCCCGCCGCCGTGCGGCGCGGGATGAGGCCGAGCATGGGCCGGCCAAGGCTGAAGAGCCGACACCGCCGTGGATGCAGTAAAGGTCTGACCGTTCCTGCGCTGCCAGGCATTTCGCTCTTCCCACCTGCTTGCCGAGGGCCCCAATCAGCGCTGGGAGTCAACCATTGCTGTAGCAGCCTGAGCACGGGCAGCGGATAAAAATTGCAGTTCAAACCGAAGGCGGTACCCGTTTGTTGCGCCAAGACGCGCTTCAACACTAGTGCCGCCGTTTCCTCGCCGCACAGGCAAAAATCGGCTGTTGCCATTGACGCAAGGCAGTATCTCGTCATCCGGCCTTTTCACTGGCGCCGGACAGGCATAAGGTATACGCCGTTAAAAATGCCCTGGAGCTGTCATGTCCAACCGTTTCCCGTCCGTTCGTCCCCGTCGCCTGCGCCAGAACGAATCCCTGCGCACGATCTTCCAGGAAACCGAATTCCGCCTGGAAGACCTGATCCTGCCGATCTTCGTCGAAGAAGGCATCGATGACTTCGTGCCAATCACCAGCATGCCGGGTGTCAACCGGATCCCGGAAAAACGCCTGGCCCAGGAAATCGAGCGCTATGCCCGCGCCGGCATCAAGTCGGTGATGACCTTCGGCGTGTCGCACAACCTGGACGCCACCGGCAGCGACACCTGGAACGAAAACGGCCTGGTTGCGCGCATGTCGCGCATCTGCAAGGACACCGTGCCGGAGATGGTGGTGATGTCCGACACCTGCTTCTGCGAATACACCAGCCATGGCCACTGCGGCGTGCTGCACGACCATGGCGTGGACAACGACGCCACCTTGGCCAACCTGGGCAAGCAAGCGGTCATCGCCGCCGCTGCTGGTGCCGACTTCATCGCCCCGTCGGCGGCGATGGATGGCCAGGTGCAGGCCATTCGTAGCGCCCTGGACGGTGCCGGTTTCCACGACACCGCGATCATGGCCTATTCCACCAAATTCGCTTCGTCGCTGTATGGGCCGTTCCGTGAAGCGGGCGGCACCGCGCTCAAGGGCGACCGCAAGAGCTACCAGATGAACCCGATGAACCGCCGCGAGGCGGTGCGTGAGTCGCTGCTCGACGAGCAGGAAGGGGCCGATGTGCTGATGGTCAAGCCGGCCGGCGCCTACCTCGACGTGATCGCCGACATCCGCGCTGCGTCGCGCCTGCCGCTGGCGGCCTACCAGGTAAGCGGCGAATACGCGATGATCAAGTTCGGCGGCCTGGCCGGTGCCATCGACGAAGGCCGGGTGGTGCGTGAAAGCCTCGGTGCGATCAAGCGCGCCGGTGCCGACCTGATCCTGACCTATTTCGCCATGGACCTCGCTCGCGACGGGATCTGACCGTCAGCAAGCGCCGCTTCCGAGCGGCGCTTGCAGTGCGCGCAATGCGCTGGCGCAGGAAAAAAGCAGTAAGCGCTGAATTATTTAGTGTCCCGTTGGATCAGATCCCATAGAGCTATCAGCAACAGGGAAACGGGCATGAAATCTCGCAAGAAAAGTGTTAAGCCGATCGGTTTGAAAGACATCACCATCGTCGACGACGCCAAGATGCGCAAGGCCATCACCGCCGCCGCGCTGGGCAACGCCATGGAATGGTTCGACTTTGGTGTTTACGGCTTCGTCGCCTATGCACTGGGCAAAGTGTTTTTCCCCAATGCCGACCCCAGCGTGCAGATGATCGCGGCACTGGCCACGTTCTCGGTGCCATTTCTGATTCGCCCGCTGGGCGGGCTGTTCTTCGGCGCCCTGGGCGACCGCTTCGGGCGACAGAAGATCCTCGCCGCAACCATCGTGATCATGTCGCTGAGCACCTTTGCCATCGGCTTGATTCCTTCCTATGCCTCGATCGGCATCTGGGCGCCGATCTTGTTGTTGCTGGCGAAGATGGCCCAAGGCTTCTCGGTGGGCGGGGAGTACACGGGGGCATCGATTTTCGTCGCCGAGTACGCCCCGGACCGCAAGCGCGGCTTTCTCGGCAGCTGGCTGGACTTTGGCTCGATTGCCGGCTTTGTCCTCGGGGCGGGGGTGGTCGTGCTGATCTCCACTGTGCTCGGCGAAGAGAAGTTCCTCGAATGGGGCTGGCGTCTGCCGTTCTTCCTGGCCTTGCCGCTGGGCATCATCGGCCTCTACCTGCGCCACGCCCTTGAAGAAACCCCGGCGTTCCAGCAACACGTGGACAAACTCGAGCAGGGTGACCGCGAAGGCCTGGCCTCGGGGCCGAAGGTGTCGTTCAAGGAAGTTGCCACCAAGCACTGGCGCAGTCTGATTACCTGCATCGGCGTGGTGATCGCCACCAACGTCACCTATTACATGCTGCTCACGTACATGCCCAGCTACTTGTCGCACAACTTGCACTACAGCGAAGACCACGGTGTGCTGATCATCATCGCGATCATGGTCGGCATGCTGTTCGTGCAGCCGATCATCGGCCTGCTGAGCGACAAGTATGGCCGCCGCCCGTTCATCGTGGTCGGCAGCGTCGGGCTGTTCGCCCTGGCCATCCCGGCGTTCATGCTGGTCAACAGCGGCGCGCTGGGGCTGATCTTCTCCGGCCTGCTGATCATCGCCGTGCTGCTGAACTTCTTCATTGGCGTGATGGCCTCGACCTTGCCGGCGATGTTCCCCACGCACATCCGCTACAGCGCCCTGGCCAGTGCGTTCAACATCTCGGTGCTGATCGCCGGCTTGACCCCGACCCTCGCCGCCTGGTTGGTGGAAAGCAGCGGCAACCTGTACATGCCGGCGTACTACCTGATGGTGATCGCCGTGGTCGGCCTGGTCACCGGCGTGACCATGAAGGAAACCGCCAACAAGCCGCTGCGTGGCGCAGCACCTGCGGCGTCGGACATCGAAGAAGCGCGCGAACTGTTGCAGGAGCATCACGACAACATCGAGCAGAAGATCGAAGATATCGACGCGCAGATCGCCGAGCTGGAGGCCAAGCGCCAGGTGCTGGCGCAGCAGCACCCGCGTATCGACTGAGGCTCAACGCGGCATGTAGCCGCGCTGCCAGGTGCGGGGAATGAAGCGCGACACCAGCGCCAGCAGGCAGGCCAGCGCGGCGCTGCCGGCCATCGCCTGCAGGCCCAGGCGCTGCTGTAACCAGGCACCCAGGGCAGCGCCGAGCAGCATGCCGGCCCAGGGCACCAGTTGCACCCGCCAGCCGTTATGCCGCTCGCCCAGCAGCCAGCGGCCCAGGCCGCGGCCGAAGCGCGACAGTGCGCCGGTGACGTAGGTCAGGCCGATGGGCAGGCCATTCACCTGTTCCACTACCGCATTGATCATGCCCATGGCCAAGGTGGCCGCCAGCAGCGCCGGGAACGTCGCCGCAAACGGCCATGCTGCGGCGCAGGCAAGCAGTGTGGCGACCACCAGCAACACTGGCCAGGCTCGGCGTCGGAAGCCACGTGCCAGTATGACACCCAGCGCGTTGCCGGCCACGAAGCCCAGCACGGCGCCGCTCAGGCGCAGCACCATGGCCTGGTCCGCGTCACTGATGGCCACGGCCAGGCGCGTGGTGTTGCCGCTCATGAACGAGACGAAATCGCCCAATGCCAGCAGGCCGATGGCATCCGTCATGCCGGCCAGCACCGATAACCCGGCCACCAGGCCAAGGCCGACGCGGCCACGCAGGACCTGCAGGCGCAGGCGCCTGGCCGTGCGCGCGGGGAGGGCGTTGGGCAGCATGTGCGGGCTTCAGTGCGGCAATTCGCGGGCGAGGGTGCTCTTGATGGTGCGCTCCACCACATCCACCAGCACCATGGTCTGGTGGTCCACCTCGATATTCAGCAGCTCGCCGGCCTGGTAGCGGGCGAAGGTGGTCTGGCGCAGGGTCTCGGGGATCAGGTTGATGGTCACCACGTTGTCCTCGACATCGGCGACGGTCAGGCTGCAACCGTTGACCCCGATGAAGCCACGCGGGAAAACGTACTTGCCCCACTGCGGTGGCATGCGGAAGGTGATGAAAGCGCCGGTTTCCTTGATCGACAGCTCGACGACCTCGGCGGTGGTGGCAATGTGGCCGGCCATCAGGTGGCCACCCACTTCGGCGTTCATTTTCGCCGAGCGCTCGATATTGACACCCTGGCCAGCCTTGAAGCAGCGCAGGTTGGTGCGTTCGAGCGTGGCGGTCATGGCGTCGAACTTGACCTGGGTGCCGTCGATTTCGGTGACCGACAGGCAGGTACCTTCGACACTGACGCTGGCGCCGATCTTCAGCTCGTCGAGCAGTTCCGGGGTGAGGTCGATGGTGAACTGGTTGTGGCCCGGGTAGGTGGTCACATCAAGCAGAGGGCGGACGGCCTGGACGATGCCGGTGTACATGAAGTTGCTCCTGGGCACAGAGTGGGAAAACATCAGGAAGCTATGCCCGTGGCGCCGCAAATGCAAGCTGCCTGTGCCGGCCTCTTCGCGGGTAAACCCGCTCCCACAGGTATTGCACAAAGCTTGAAGACTGTGGCGATCCTGTGGGAGCGGGTTTACCCGCGAAGAGGCCAGTACAGGCTTCAGACATGCCCGCTGCTGTTCACGATCCTCAGGCACAGCGCTTCATAAGGGTCCAGGTTGACAGTCAGCCGCCCATCCTCGGTCAGGTCGCCTTCGACCGTCTCGTTGATCATGTCCACCACCGGCCCCGGGGTGAAGCCGGTCAATTGCAGCTCCTCGGCAATCACCGCCTGGCCGAAGTTCAACGCGCTGATCTGGATGCCACGCCCGGCCGGCAGCTCATGCACCATCACCAGCAGCCCCGGGCTACTGACCTCGGGCACCAGCACCTGTCGGCTGGTGGCGATGCCATAGGCCTGACGCACGGCCAGCAGTTTCTTCACCTGGCTGGCGAACGACGCGGGGTTGTCCAGCTGGCTGTCGAGGCTGCCATACAGCGAGCGGGCGCGCGGCATGCCGCGCACCGATGTCTCTGCCTGCGGGGCGAGCCCGGCCAGGTCGTAGCCGCCGCGGTGGATCCAGCGGGTATCGCCGTCGGCCATGCGCTCGGCCACCGCTTCGGCCGGCAGCGGCAGGGCGCCGACCATGTCCCAGCCGGACAGCGCGACCACGCCCGGTTGCATGGCGTTGTACATCACCAGCAGCAGGTGCACTTTCTGGATCAGTGCGATGTCCGCCGGGCTGATCTGGTCGAGGTCGCGCATGCCCAATGCTGCAGTGATCAGGCTGGCGGTGGTGCAGGCGATGCCGTTGGTGACGAATCGCAGGTTGTACGGTGCATGCTCACCGGACAGGCGTTCGTAGAGTTCCTCGCGGATGTGCTCGCGCAGGATGCTGCCAGGCAGCGTCTGGCCCTTGTACAGGTACATGTCGTGGGCGTGCAGGGTCCAGAAGTGCACCAGCTCGACGGTCAGTTCGTCGTGGTTCTGCAAGGCGTGGATCAGCGACGCCGGATCGATGCCAAAGGCGTGCATTTCCTTGAGCATCAGGCGCAGGAATTCGGTGTCGCCGGTCAGCAAGGCGTGCTGGTAGGCCGGGCGGGTGATGAAGTCGTAGGACAGGTCGGCACCGCCCTTGGACATCTGCGCGATGTCGTCCAGGGTCAGGTTGAGCTCCTGGAAGCTGAAACCGCCGGCCTTGCGGATCATGCCGCCGATCAGCTGGTTGCCGACGATCGACAACGGGTGGCTCTCGGACCAGGCACTGCCGCTGGGGCGGGTTTCCACGCCGAGAAAGCCGTTGGCATCCAGGCGCAGGCCGCGGGCACCCAGGCAGTCCAGCGCGTGCAGGGCGTCGCCGATGATCATCTGCTGGGCGGCGAAGCTGGGGTCGAGCCAGTTCAGGGATGGCTGGCCTTCCTTGAAGTAATGTAGGTACACCCAGCGCCGGGTCTTGCCGTCGACCCCGGTGATGGGCGCGGTGGCGCTCCAGTCGGTTTCCTTGACCCCGGGTTCGAAGAAGATCACCCGCTGCAGCTGACCGACGATGTAGTGGCGCGCCTTGAGCTCGTCGCACACCGCCGGCGACAGGTTCACGGCATCGCGGCCCTCAGGCACCTCGGGCAGCAGCGGCCAGTCCTCCTCACGGATCTCGACCATGTGGTAGAGCCCGGGGTAGGCACCGTGGGCCAGCTCGGCCAGGCGAAAGTCCGCGCCCTTGCCGGTGTGCGAGGGGATCAGGTCGTCGATGGTCACGGCATTGTGCGCGGCGGCCAGGCGGCTCATCTGCACCAGCTCCTGCTCGGTGCCGTAGAGCGGGTCGATGTCAAAGCTGATGCGGTCGAAGTTACCGTCGATGCTCGGGGTGAAGTCACGCCCGCGCACCCCGCCAGACTGCTTGATGGGGCCGGTGTGGATGCCCTGCACACCAATCTCCGACAGGCGTTTCCACAGCGCTTCATGGCCGAGGGCGGCGAGCACCGAGCAGCCTTCGGGGGCGATGATCGCGTCGGGGTAGACGGTCAGCCATACCGAGGCGATTTCCGTGGCGCGGCGTGGCTGGGCTTCGGCGTAGGGGTTCTGCCACAGGCGTGACTGGCCGGAGTACAGGCGGGCCCGCTCCTGCGAGGCCTTGAGCATCGAGCGGTCTTGGAGCCATTGGAGGTATGACGGGTCGGGCTGGGTCATTTCGCGTCCTCTTTGCGTGGCGGCACCGGCCAAGGTTATGACGGCATCGTGGGCGGATCGTTCGGCTTGAGGCCGGTCATTGCTGCGCCACGGCCCACAGTTGTTGACGAAACCATTGTCGCAGCGGGTCGGCATGGGTCCGTTCATGCCAGATCTGCATGAGTTCGATCTTCGGCACGTTCAGGGGCAGAGGGTGCAGGCACAGGTCCGGTTCCCGCTTGGCGGCCTCTTCGGCGACCGAGCGCAGGCAGGTGAGCAGCAGGTCGGTGCCCGGTATCAGTCGCGTTGGGGCGATGAAACTGGACAAGCCAGCTACGATTCGCCGGCTGCGCCCGGCCGCTCGCAGGGCACGGTCCACCAGGCCGTCAAGGTCGCCGGTGAGGGTCGTCAACAGGTGATCGCAGGCCAGAAACGCCTCAAGGTCGAGCCCTGCATGCAGGCGCAGGTTGTTGCGCGACGCCAGCACCACGAAGTCCTCACTGAGCAGGCGTTGCTGATGGAAGGTATCTGGCAGGTCGGTGAAGAAGCCCGCGATGGCCAGGTCGCAGGTGCCTTTTTCCAGCGCCTCGCGCGGCAACTGGCCAGCGGTGTTGTGGGTGATCAGCACCAGGTTCGGCGCCTGGCGGCGCAGGATCGGCAGCAACCTTGGGAGCAGGGTCTGTTCCATGAAGTCGGTGCTGTACAGGTGCAGGCGCGCCGGGCGGGCGAGAAAGTCCTGGCCGTCACACCGTTCATAGAACGCGGCCAGGCTTTCGACCAGCCGCTGTACTTCGGGGGCCAGCTCATGCGCCCGCGGGGTGGCGGCGAGGCCACGGGGGGCACGCACGAACAGCGGGTCGCCAAACTGGTGCCGCAGCTTGTTCAGCTTATGGCTGAGCGCCGGTTGGCTCAGGGCCATGCGCGACGCGGCGAGGGTGGCGTTGCGTTCCTGGTAGAGCACGTGGAACAGGTACAGCAGGTTGAGGTCCTTGCTGGCGATATTCATTTTATGGATCACAGAAATAAGAGCTTTCGAATTATCGAATTCTAGCGGCCTGATTACGATGGGCCCAGTTCCCATATCTATTCAGGTGAAACCGATGAACAAGCTCAATACCCTGGCGCTGGCAATGACCGGTGCTCTGCTCGCCAGTACTGGCTATGCCGCACCCAAGGGCGAGATCGTGGTGCTGTTATCCAGTGAACACCAGTTGCCGTTGCAAGACGGCAAGCAGTACCCCACCGGTTATTACCTGAACGAGTTCGGCGTACCTGCCGACCAATTGCTCAAGGCCGGTTACAAACTGGTGCTGGTGACCCCCAAAGGCAATGCGCCAAGCGTCGATGTGCGCTCGGTCGATCCGCAGTACTTTGCTGGCGATGCAACGGAAATGCGGCGCATCGAGCAAGTCGTGAAGGGCCTGCCAGGCATCGACGACACCTTGTCAGTGAAGGAACTGCTGGCCGGCGGGCTGGAGCGCTATGCCGGTCTGTTCATCCCCGGTGGCCATGCGCCGTTGATTGACCTGGCCAACGACCCCGACGTAGGTACCTTGCTGCGCCATTTCCACGCGGCTGGCAAACCGACCGCAGCCATCTGCCACGGGCCTATCGCCTTGTTGGCCGCGCAACAGGACCCGGCCAGCTACCAGGCTGCCTTGGCACGTGGCGATCAGCCTGCGGCCCGTGACTGGGTGTATCAGGGGTATCGGATGACGATTTTCTCTGACCCTGAGGAGCAGGTTTTCGAGCGCTCGCTCGCGCCGCAGCGTTTGCAGTTCTATCCGGCCAAGGCCATGGCCGGGGCGGGTGGTGCCATGAGCTATGCCCAGGCCTGGCAGCCGCATGTTCAGGTTGATCGAGAACTGATCACCGGTCAGAACCCGTTCTCTGATAAAGCACTGGCCAAGGTGCTTCTGCAGAAGCTGGCTGAGCGCGAGCAGAGGCAGTGACTGCCTACAAGCCAGCGCCCCGGCCTTGAATGCTAGAAACTGTACTTGGCCGTCATCATCAGGTTTCGCGGCGCGCCCCAGGTGTCGCCGGCGTAGTCCACCGAACTGGCAACGGCCGAGTAGTACTTGCGGTCGAACACATTGTTGGCATTGAGCTGCAGGTCGAGGTGCTGGTTGACCCGGTAGCCCGCCATCAGGTCGGTGACGGCATAGGCGCCCTGGACCAGCCGGTACTCGCTGCCATCGGCCACGGTGAAATCGTTGTAGATACGGCTCTGCCACGAAATGTTGCCACCCACGCGCAGTTTCTCCAGCGGGCCCTGGAAGTGGTACACGGTGTTCAGCTTGAACATGTGCTCCGGGGTATCGGTGTCGAAACGCTGGTTGACGTTGGCAGGGTTGGCCGCGTCCTTGATGGTGTGTGCCCGCGCATAGGTATAGCCCGCGCCGATCTGCCAGTCAGGCGTCAGCGCCCCTTGCAGCTCCATGTCGATACCCTGGCTGCGGACCTCGCCCGAGGCCTCGTAGCAGGAGGTTTGCGGGCAGTTCGCGACGTATACCTGGGTGGCACGGTTCTCCTGGTCGATGCGGAACAGCGCGACGCTGGCATTGAGCGCGCCGCCGAAGTATTCGCCCTTGATGCCGACCTCGTAGTTCCTGCCTACGATCGGTTTTACCGGGGTACCGGAAGTGTCCTTCGAGCTTTGCGGGGTGAAGATGTCGCTGTAGCTGACATACACCGAGTGATGGTCGTCGAGGTCGTAGATCAGGCCTGCATACTTGGTGACGTTGCGGGTGACCTTGTAGTCGCCGTCGCCATCGCGGTTGTCGTAGTCGTACCAGTCCAGGCGCCCGCCGAGGATCAGCTTGAGCGGGTCGGCCAGGTTCAGGCGGGTGGTGATGTACACGCCGTCCTGGGTGGTCACTTCGCGCTGGTTGCCGGTGTGCACGAAGTTCGGCTTGCTGCCGTTTAGCGGCCAGAACCTGTCGTACGGGCTGTAGTTGCGGGTGTCCATGTCGTAGATGCGCTTGCTGGCGCCGACCACCAGTTCATGGCTGCGGCCAAGCAGTTCGAACGGGCCGCTGACGAAGGCGTCCAGGCCTGCCTGGTTTTCCTGGTGCCTGGACTGGTAGACCGTGCGCGCAATCGGCGCCTGCAGCCCGCCCCAGCGCGACTGGTAGGACCCGGTGAAGGTAGCTTGCTGCTGCGCATAATTGGCATTGACCTGCAGCTTCCAGTCGTTGGCCAGTAAGTGGCGCAGTTCGGCGAACAGGGTATCGATCTGCTGGTCCTTGTTCTCCCAGTCGCTGCCGGGGTTGTAGGAACGTGAGAAGTCCAGGTGGTGACCATCGACCGCAGTGGGCATGGCGCCCCAGAAGTTATTGGTCTTGTCCGTCTGGTGCGAGAAACCAAGCATCAGGCTGGTGTCATCGGACAGGTCTGCCTCGGTCACCGCATAGAACAGGCCGTGGTCTTCCTCGACATCATCGATGTAGCTGTTGGCGTCACGGTAGGACGCCACCACGCGCCCGCGCAGGGTACCGCTGTCATTGAGCGGGCTGGAGGCATCGACCTCGCCGCGGTAGTCGTCCCAGCTGCCGGCGGCGCCGGTCAGGGTGACCTTCTGCTCGGCCAGCGGGCGCTTGCGCACCAGGTTGACCGCCGCCGACGGGTTGCCAGCACCGGTGACCAGGCCGGTGGCGCCGCGCACCACCTCGACCCGGTCGAACATTGCCAGGTTCGGCTGGGCCCCGACGACCCAGCCGGTATAGCCACTGGGGATGCCGTCGTACATCAGGTTATCGATGTTGAAACCGCGTGCCGAGTAGCTCTGCCGGCCCGGGCCGCTGGAGTAGTCGAGGAACAGGCCAGGCGTGGCCTTGACCACATCGTTGATGCTGGTCATGGCCTGGTCGTCCATGCGCTGGCGGGTGATCACGGTTACTGCCTGGGGCGTTTCGCGCATGCTCAGCGGCAGCTTGGTGGCGGTAGACATGGAGCCGGTCGTGTAGGAGCCCGAGCCCTCGGTGGTGCTGCCCAGCCTGTCCGAGCTGATTTCAGTCGCGCCCAGCTCCAGCGTGGTCGGAGCGTCTTCGGCCAGGGTGGGCGTGGCCATGGCCATGCATACGGCCATGGCGAGCAGGTTGCGGGCGGCGAGGGGGCGCGTGTGCGCGAGGGGTGAAAGCATGACGGATGGGCTCCTGGCGTATAGCTAACGTAACTAATTATGAGAATGATTAGCAGTTAGTTTGTCAGGATGTGTCGCACCTTGGGAAGGTGGTATGCCAGATCCATTACAAAATTTTCACAAATCACCCGGTGCGGGTGATCTTCTTGCCACGCTGGCCGGCCACTTCGATTGCCTGCCCGTCGCGCTGCTTGCCTTGTCGTGCCAGGCCTTCCAGCTGCGGAATCAGCATGCCTTCCGGCAGGTGCCGCCAGAACCGACCCGGCATGTGCAGGCGCAGCGCGTCAGGGTTGAGCCGGGCAGGATTGAAAGTATGCCGGTAATAGGTACGCCACAGTTCAGCGCCGGGGTCGTCGGCATTGTGCGCCCATTGCCGCCAATCGTCCGGGCAGCGGCGTCGATAATCGAATACCTGACCATCGAAGCGAATGCCATCCTGCTGGGTTGCGATCAGCCAGCGCTGGCGCCCGAGGCGGTCAGCGAAGTGCGCGCTGGCGCTTTCCAGGATGTCGTGAGCGGGTTCGTGGTAAGCCACCAGGTCCAGCTGCAACCGCTCGGCCAGCATCTGGGGCAGTGGCACGAAACGCACGAATGCGTGGAGGTGGTGCGCCTCGCGGCTGACCTGCTTGATGCGCCGCTGCAACTCACTGCCCAGGCGGTCACCCGCCAGCATTGCGGTACGGTCGCCATGGGCCACGCGCCAGAGCACTTCGTACAACAGGTTCCAGCGTTGTTCACCGCGGTAGCGGGCCGCCTGCTCGAGTTGCGTCAGCAGTGCGGCCGGCACCTTGGCACGAAATGGGCCGGGGCCTTCGGGCAGGGGAGTGGGCTGCGCCAGCAGGTCCTGGATCGGGCCTTGTGCCCAAGTCACGTCGGCGGGGTCGATGCCATGCCCCAGCAGGGTACGCGCCTGGTTGCGACACGTGGCGAACAGGTCATCGCAATCGAGCGCAATCACCCCCACAACCCCATCTGCTGCGGCGCCTGGGGTTCGCGCAGGCGTGCCCTGAGCAAGCCACTGCGCAGCTCGCCATCGGCGGGGCGGTAATCGCTGGTGACGATGAACGGCCGCGCCTTGTCCAGCACGCAGCGCAGCTGGATCAGGTCGTCGTAGCGCACGCGCCGCTCGCGACGCAGCGCCACCAGCCGTTGCACGCTGCGCAGGCCGATGCCGGGAATGCGCGCCAGCAACGCAGGCTCGGCACGGTTCACATCCAGCGGGAACAGCTCGCGGTTGGCCAGCGCCCAGGCCAGCTTGGGGTCGATGTCCAGCGCCAGGTTGCCAGCCTGGCCGAGCAGCTCACCGGCTTTGTAACCGTAGTTGCGCAGCAGGAAGTCGGCCTGGTACAGGCGGTGTTCGCGCAGCAGTGGCGGGGCGGCCAGCGGCACACTGCCAGGGCTGTCGGGGATCGGGCTGAAGGCCGAGTAGTACACGCGCTTGAGGCCGTAGCCCTGATACAGCGATTCGGCGTTGCGCAACAGGGTGCTGTCGTCGGTGGCGTCGGCGCCGACGATGACCTGGGTGCTCTGCCCGGCCGGGGTGAAGCGGGGTGCCTTCGGTTCACCGGCCACGGCCTGCTGACCCTGATGGATCACGCCCATGGCCTGGCGTATGGTATGTGCCTGCTTTTCCGGGGCCAGGCGCTTGAGGCTGGCGTCGGTAGGCAGTTCAATGTTGACGCTGAGGCGGTCGGCCAGGCGCCCGGCTTCTTCGATCAGCAGCGGGTCGGCGTCGGGGATGGTCTTCAGGTGAATGTAGCCACGGAAGTGGTGTTCCTCGCGCAGCAGGCGCGCCACACGGATCAGCTGTTCCATGGTGTAGTCGGCCGAGCGGATGATGCCCGAGCTGAGGAACAGGCCGCTGATGCAGTTGCGCCGGTAGAAATCCAGGGTCAGGCGCACCACTTCCTCGGGGCTGAAGCGCGCCCGCGGGACGTTGCTGGAGCGGCGGTTGACGCAATACTGGCAGTCATACAGGCAGAAGTTGGTCAGCAGCACCTTGAGCAGCGATACGCAGCGGCCATCGGGGGTGTAGCTGTGGCAGATACCCATGCCATCGGTCGCGCCCATGCCGACGCTGCCCCGCGAGCTGCGTTTCGGCGCGCCGCTGCTGGCGCATGAGGCATCGTACTTGGCGGCATCGGCGAGAATGCCGAGTTTGGCAATGAGTTGCATGGGGATGTCTCGAAATACTGAATATTCATACAGTATTTCGAGACCGGTACATTTGCAAGGGCCAGCGCCGGCGTCAGGGCTTGCTGAGCATGTAGAACAAGTTGGGCTCGCTGACGACGTAGAGGTTGCCGGCGCTGTCCATGGTCATGCCTTCGGGCTGCGGCGCGTCACGGTGCAGCCCGCCAAGCCAGGCACGCAGTGAACGGATACTGACGAAGCGGCCATCACCATCGAGCTCGGTGATGTTCTTCGACTGGTCGCTGAGTACCAGCAGATGGCCGGTACGTGGGTCGTAGTAGCCATCGGACAGGTCGGTGGCGAACACGCTGCGCTTGACCCAGTCGCGGCGGTCACTGACTGTCAGTTGCAAGGGCCCGCCGCTGAGTGCGCCGAGCATGCCGGTGACTGTGAACAGCTGTCGTGGGTCGCGCTCCTTGATGGCGAAGAGGCGGTCATGCTGGCGGTCGTAGGTCACCCCCTCGAAGCCCTTGTTGCGCAGGGTCGGGTTGATGTCGAGGGTGATCCACTGAGCCTCGCTGGCGTGGATCGGCTGCGGGTGGTCGGGCAGGGTGATCACGTCCAGGCGTTGCTTCTGCTCGTCGCTGATGGCCAGGCGGCCATTGCCCAGGTAGGCCAGGCCTTCGGTGTCTTCGAAGTCCACCAGGGGATAGCGCGCCACGATGACGCCGGTCTTGCTCAACTCCAGCAATTCCATGGGCACACCATTGGTGATCGCCAGCAGCCGGTCGCGGTCGTAGTCGTAGGTGATGCCGGACAGGTTGGTCAGGTTCGGGTCCACCACTTTGGCGTCGATCGTGACCTTGAAGTCCGGCAGCCAGACGTTCTTGCCGGGTGCGGTGTCGCCCGTCAAGCGGTTGCTCAGGTGCGCGTAGAGTTGCTGAGGCCAGAACGAGCGGGCGGCCTCGATGCCCACCAATGCCATGGCCACCAAGACGCCGACCGCGCCGATCTGGCCCCAGCGGTTCAAACGTCGCCACACATGCCGGCGCGGTGCTGGCAGGGTTTGAGTCGTCATTGTCCGACCCCCTGTGCTGCTGTTTGCAGGTGTGCGGGCGTGTTGGCCCAGGCGAAGTGGTAGACCTGTTCAGGTACGTTTGGCTGGCATTGGCCGTTGTCGGCATCGGCACCGACCACGTACCACTCGGCGCGCGAGGTGTCGCCCAACCGTTGAGCCTTGTCAGCGTTGAAGCAGCGGCCCAGTTCGGTTTGCGGAACCAGGGCGAAGGCCGTGGGGTTCTGGCGTAACCAATACACCGCGGTTTCCGGCTTGGACTGGTTGGCGAAACCGAAATGAACCAGGGGTTGCCGGGCGAACAGCCAATGCCCTTCACGCCAGTTGACCAGCACCAGTTCGGCGCCACCGGTGGCGCGGGCGGCGTCGGCCATCAAGGTTTCGTGCGGGTTGCGGCCCTCCTTGAGCGGCTCGACGAAGCCGCGGGCGAACCACAGGCAGAACCACGCCAGGGCAATGGCCGTGAACGCCTTGCGCCAGCCGGGGCGGCGCTGCAACCAGCGCTTGAGCAGCCACGGCACCAGCGGGGCGATGGCCAGTACCAGGCCGGGCAGGGCCGGGAAGATGTAGAGCTTGCGCTTGCCGCTGCTCAGGCTGAAGAACAGCAGCACCAGGGCCACCCAGCCGAGCAGCAGCAGGAAGCGCCCGTCACGTTTTTGCAGCTGCCTGCGCCAGGCCGGGACCAGCCACGGCAAGGCCAGGATCAGGGGCAGCCAGTATTGCGGGATGACCTTGACGAAGAAGTACCAGAACGGCTCGCGATGGTCCCAGGCATTGGCGTAACGGTTAGCGGTCTGGCGCAGGAGAATCTCCTTCAGGTAGGCCAGTTCCGCGGCACCGCCGCCGTGGGCGATCGATATCAGCAGCGGTAGCAGCCACACCGCGCAGCCTGCCAGCAGCCAGACGAAACCCAGGCTCCAGCGCCAACCCTGGCCGGGATACGCCACCACGCCGCGCCAGCCTTTGCGCACGGCCCAGGCATAAGGCAGCAGCATCAGTGCGGGTACGAACCCCACGCCCTTGCTGATGATGCCCAGGCCCATGGCCGCACAGGCCATGTAGAACCAGCCCCAGGCAGGCCCGAGCAACAGATGGCGGACCATGCCGTACAGGCCCAGCGCCACCCACAGGCACAGGTAGCTGTCGATCTGCCCGGTGCGCAGGATGCTGTAGCTCTGGTAGGTCGCCAGGAACAGCAGCGCGGCGATCATGCCGATGCGCCGGGTCCACAGGCGTCTGCCCAGGTCATGCAGCACCAGGGTGATGGTCGCAGCGGACATCAGCCCTGGCAGGTAGAGGGCGACCTTGGGCGAGCCGGTCAGGTAACTGAACAGGGCTACCGTCCACATGAACAACGGGGGTTTGTCGCCATAGATTTCCGCAGCGCGGTGAGGGATGAACCAGTTGCCGCTCTGGAGCATTTCCAGGGCGACGCCGAGGAAGCGCTCTTCATCGACGTTCATCGGCTGGCGCCAGCCTATACCGGCACCGACCAGCAGCACGGCGAGTACAACCAGGGCCAGGCGTTCGGCCCCCAGTGTCTGGAACCTTGGCAAGGGCTATTCCTTCTGCTCTTTGTGGCGGGCAATCAACTGCAGGTTGCGCAGGTAGACCACCAGGCCGAACGACTGGCCGATGATGAATACCGGGTCCTCGCGGTAGATGGCGTAGACCAGCAGCAGGGCGCTGCCGAGCATGCTCAGGTACCAGAAGCCCACCGGGATCACGCTGCGTTTCTTGAATTCGCTGTACAGCCACTGCAGCACGAAGCGGCCGGTGAACACGACCTGGCCGGCGAAGCCGACGATCAGCCAGAGGGTTTCGCGGGTCATCCTTCGAGCTCCTGAGGGTGGGTGTCGAGGCGTGTGCGGCGGATCAGCCACCAGACCCCGACCAGGTCGAGAATGCCGACCAGGGCGCGGTCCAGGTTGCCGTACTTGGACACGCCGGCATGGCGCGGGCGATGGTGCACCGGGTGCACCAGCATGCGGCCCTTGTGGCGCAGGATCAGCGCCGGGATGTAGCGGTGCATGTGGTCGAAATAGGGCAGGCGCAGGAAGGCTTCGCGGTCGATCAGTTTCAGGCCGCAGCCGGTGTCTGGCGTGGCGTCCTTGAGCAGGCGGCTGCGCAGGCCATTGGCGAAGCGCGAGGCCCAGCGCTTGCTGGCGGTATCGCGGCGGTTGACGCGGTGCCCGGCGACCAGCTGGATGCCGCCGCCGAGGTCTTGGTTGCCGCGCACCAGGGCGAGCATGCCGGGGATGTCGGCCGGGTCGTTCTGCCCGTCGCCGTCCAGGGTGGCCAGCCAGCGGCCGCGGGCAGCCTGGGCGGCGTGCCAGATCGAGGTGCTCTGGCCCAGCGAGCGGTCGTGGCGCAGGATGCGCAACTGGGGAAAGCCTTGCTGCTTGAGCTGCTTCAGCCTGTTGAGCGTCTGGTCAGTGCTGCCGTCGTCGACCACCAGCACTTCATAGTTTTCGGCGGCCAGCGCCGTGCGGATTTCCGCCAGCAGCGCCGGCAGGTTGTCGACCTCGTTCTTGGCGGGGATCAGTACCGAGAGGTCAAGAGGATCAGTCATCGAGGCTACCTGTGTGCTTGTATGGATTGCGTGGTCACACGGTAGAAGTCCCGGTACCACCCGACGAAAGCGGCAACGCCGTGCTCCAGTGGGGTGCTCGGCGAAAAATCGATCCAGCGCGTCAGTGAGTCCACATCCGCCCAGGTCTCCAGCACGTCACCGGCCTGCAACGGCAGGTATTCGCGCCGGGCCTTGATGCCCAGTGCGTCCTCCAGGCACTCGACGAACGCCAGCAGACGTACCGGCTGGCCACGGCCGATGTTGAACAGTTGGCAGGGCGGTTGCCCGGCATCAGGCTGAGGCGGTTTCTGGCGCAGGCGCAGGATGCTTTCGACGATGTCGTCGATGTAGGTGAAGTCGCGCGCCATCTGGCCATGGTTGTAGATCTCGATCGGCTGGCCTTGGAGCATCGCCCGGGTGAACTTGAACAGCGCCATGTCGGGGCGGCCCCACGGGCCATAGACGGTGAAAAAGCGCAGGCCGGTGATCGGCAGCTGGTACAGGTGCGCATAACTGTGGGCCATCAGCTCATTGGCGCGCTTGCTCGCGGCATACAGCGAAATCGGCTGCTCGACCGGGTCTTCGACGCTGAACGGCTGTTTGGTGTTGGCGCCATACACCGAACTGCTGGAGGCATAGATCAGGTGGCGCGGCGGGTGCTGGCGGCAGGCTTCGAGCAGGTTGAGAAAACCGGTCAGGTTGGATTGCCCATACACCGCCGGGTTGTCCAGTGAGTAGCGCACGCCCGCCTGCGCCGCCAGGTGGATCACTTCGCTGAATGGCTGCCCGGCGAACAGTTGCTGCATGTCGGCGGCGTTGGCGATGTCGACCGTCTGGAAGCGGAAACTGGAATAGGCGAGCAGCTGCTGCAGGCGCGCCAGCTTGAGCTCGACGCTGTAGTAGGCGTTGAGGTTATCGATGCCCACCACGTCGATGCCGGCTTCGCACAGGCGGCGAGCCAGGTGGAAACCAATGAATCCAGCGGCGCCGGTGATCAGTACGGGCATGCTTGTTTCACCTGGCCACGGCCAATACCGTAATACGTGAGGCCGGCGGCGGCCATGTGCTCGGGTTCGAACAGGTTGCGGCCGTCGAACACCACGCGGTCAGCCAGTTGCTGCGGGACCTTGTCCAGGTTCAATACCCGGTAATCCTGCCACTCGGTGACGATCACCAAAGCATCGGCCCCCAGCAGGGCGTCGTCCTTGCATGGCACCAGTTTCAGGTCGGGGCGAGCGCCGTAGAGCCGCTGGATCTCTTCCATGGCTTGCGGGTCGTGGGCCTGCACGCGGGCGCCGGCGGCCCACAGGGCTTCGAGCAGCACCAGGCTGGAGGCTTCGCGGATGTCATCGGTGTTGGGTTTGAACGATAGCCCCCACATGGCGAAGACCTTGCCGTGCAGGCCGTCGGGGTAGTGGCGCTGGATCTTGCTGAACAGCCGGCTCTTCTGCCGCTGGTTGACGGCCTCCACTGCGCCGAGCAACAGCGGGTCGAAGCCTTCGGCCTCGGCAGTCCTGCGCAGCGCCTGCAGGTCCTTGGGGAAGCACGAGCCGCCGAAGCCGCAGCCGGGGTAGATGAAATCGTAGCCGATGCGCGGGTCCGAGCCGATACCGCGGCGGACCATTTCGATGTCGGCCCCCAGGTGCTCGGCCAGGTTGGCCATTTCATTGATGAAGGAAATCTTGGTCGCCAGCATGCAGTTGGCAGCGTACTTGGTCAGCTCGGCGCTGCGCGCGTCCATGAGCATGATTTTCTCGCGGTTGCGGCTGAATGGCTGATACAGCTCGCGCAGCAACTCGACCTCGGCCGGTTCGGCGCCGCCGATGATGATGCGGTCCGGGCGCATGCAATCATCCACCGCCGAGCCCTCCTTGAGAAACTCGGGGTTGCTGATCACCTGGTAGCGTTCAGCGTCGGCCACCGCCTGGCTGATCCGCGCCTTGATACGGTCTACCGTGCCGACCGGCGAGGTGGACTTGTTGACGATCACCTTGGGGCCGTCGGCATGTTCGAGAATGCTGTCGATGACGCTGAACACATGGCGCATGTCGGCGCTGCCATCGGCCTGGGGCGGGGTACCGACGGCAATGAACTGCAACCTGGCGTACTGCGCCGCTTCAGCGGCATCGGTGGTGAAGCGCAGGCGGCCGCAGGCCAGGTTCTTCTCCAGCAGAGGCGCAAGGCCGGGCTCGAAAATCGGGCAATGTCCCTCGCTGAGCGCCGCCACCCTCGCGGCGTTGATATCCA
Source organism: Pseudomonas sp. NBRC 111130 (assembly GCF_001320485.1). Lineage (NCBI taxonomy): Bacteria > Pseudomonadati > Pseudomonadota > Gammaproteobacteria > Pseudomonadales > Pseudomonadaceae > Pseudomonas > Pseudomonas sp. NBRC 111130. The sequence continues at coordinate 59,778 of NZ_BCBG01000100.1, read as the reverse complement.
TGCATAACACCGAGTGCCCCACTTGGGCCAGGCACACCGCCTGGGTAAGGCCGACATAGCCGGTACCGAAAACCGTAACCTTCATTCAAAGCTCCATGGTGTGAACCTGTACGGGCAGTACCCCTGCTTACGCAGGTGCCGGGATGCGGCCGCAGAGATCCTTGGCGAAAAAGCTGAAAAAAAATGTCACATTTTTGTTTAAATTTTGTTACCTGAGTGCGGTTCTCAGGGCCCTTGTGTGCTGCACACGTTTGCTATGTAAATGAAATGCAAACTCATCTTCCTGACGCACGGAAAAGCGCCCGGCGCAGGCCGGAAAGTTGAGCGATGGACTACTTGATAATTGCGACTTTGAACATAAGCCGGAAAAGAGTCGACACAGTGCAAGAGCATAGATAGTGGACTGCGAAGTGCCAGAATATGCGGTGGGTTCGTTAGGATAAGTTGCACTAACAAGCGAAAGTTGTAAGCCCGTTAAGTTGGTGTTGCCCATGAACGGCATCGAGGGGCTAGACTTATAACGGATGTCCATCCATTCAAACCACTGACCACCGCTCCCCTCGAACCGGACTTCCTCGTCGACGGTGGCCTTCTTGCAGAGGAGGGCAGGTCATGGACGAGACAAGGCTTCACGCATTCATGGGCAAGCTGGTCGGTGACATGGGCGCTGCAGCGACCCTGGCCAATGTCATCCTTGGCGATGAACTTGGCCTGTACCGGGCCATGGCCGACAGCCAGCCGACCAGCCCCGAGGCCCTGGCGGCAAAGACCGGCTGCCACCCACGGCTGGTGCGCGAATGGCTCAACGCCCAGGCAGCCTCCGGCTACATGGTGCATGACAAAGGCACGTTCGTTCTGCCTGAAGAGCAGGCCATGGCGCTGGCCCTGGAAGACTCGCCGGCCTACATGGCCGGGGGCGCGGCGGTCATCGCGGCCTTGTTCCATGACAAGGACAAGTTGGTGGCGGCCATGCGCGGCGATGGCGGGCTGGCCTGGGGTGACCACCACCCGTGCATGTTCAGTGGCACCGAGCGGTTCTTCAGGCCCGGTTACCGCACGTTTCTCGTGGCGGACTGGTTGCCGGCGCTCGAAGGCGTGGTGGCCAAGCTGCAGGCCGGGGCCAAGGTCGCAGACGTCGGTTGTGGCCATGGCGCTTCGACGCTGGTCCTGGCGCAGGCGTTTCCGGCTTCTACCTTCATCGGCTACGACTACCACGCACCGTCCATTGCCACGGCCAGTGAACGTGCGCGCGAAGCCGGGCTGGCGGCGCGTGTGAGCTTCCAGCAGGCATCGGCCAAGGACTATCCGGGGCATGACCACGACCTGGTGTGCTTCTTCGATTGCCTGCATGACATGGGCGACCCCGTGGGCGCAGCAAAGCATGCCTACCGGGCGCTGAAGGCGGATGGCACAGTGATGTTGGTGGAGCCTTATGCCGAGGATTCGCTGGAGGGCAACCTGACGCCGGTCGGGCGGTTGTTCTATGCGGCGTCGACGTTCATCTGCACGCCTAATTCATTGTCCCAGGAAGTGGGGCTGGGGCTCGGCGCTCAGGCCGGGGAGGCGCGCTTGCGGGCAGTGTTCGAGGAGGCGGGGTTCACACGGTTCCGGCGGGCTACGCAGACACCGTTCAACCTGATTCTGGAGGCCAGGAAATAGATGTAATCCTGTGCCGGCCTCTTCGCGGGCTTGCCCGCTCCCACAGGTACTGCGCAGTATTCGAGGCCTGCGCAGTACCTGTGGGAGCGGGCGAGCCCGCGAAGAGGCCGGGCCTGCAAATGCAGAAGGGGCGCCATGTTGGCGCCCCTTCTGGTTTACGGCTCAGGCTTCAGCGTCCCACGGACGATCGCCATTTTCATCTTTCACGCGGGTCGGCAGGCCCATCACGTCCAGCGCCTTGAGGAACGGCTCGGCTGGCAACTCTTCGACGTTGACCATGCGCTTGGCGTCCCACTCACCACGGGCGACCAGCAGAGCCGCAGCCACCGGCGGTACACCGGCGGTATAGGAGATACCCTGGCTGTCGGTCTCGGCGTAGGCTTCTTCGTGGTCGGCCACGTTGTAGATGAACACTTCACGCGGCTTACCGTCCTTGGTGCCCTTCACCAGGTCACCGATGCAGGTCTTGCCGGTGTAGCCCGGGGCCAGCGAGGCCGGGTCAGGCAGTACGGCCTTGACCACTTTCAGCGGGACCACTTCCAGGCCCTCGGCCGTCTTCACCGGTTGTTCGGAGAGCAGGCCGAGGTTCTTCAGCACGGTGAACACATTGATGTAGTGCTCGCCGAAGCTCATCCAGAAACGCACGTTCGGTACGTTGAGGTTCTTCGAGATCGAATGAACTTCGTCGTGACCTGTCAGGTACAGGTTCTGCGAACCGACCACCGGCAGGTCGTCGGTACGCTTGACTTCGAACATGGTGTTGCTGGTCCACTGGCTGTTCTGCCAGCTCCATACTTGCCCGGTAAACTCGCGGAAGTTGATTTCCGGGTCGAAGTTGGTGGCAAAGTACTTGCCGTGCGAACCGGCGTTGACGTCGAGAATGTCGATCGAATCAATGCTGTCGAAGTATTGCTGTTGCGCAAGTTTTGCGTAGCTGTTCACCACACCCGGGTCGAAACCGACACCGAGAATGGCGGTAATGTTCTTTTGTTGGCACTCTTCGAGGTGTTTCCACTCGTAGTTGCCGTACCACGGCGGGGTCTCGCAGATCTTGCCCGGCTCTTCGTGGATGGCGGTGTCCAGGTAGGCGACACCGGTATCGATGCAGGCACGCAGCACCGACATGTTGAGGAAGGCGGAACCGACGTTGATCACGATCTGCGATTCGGTCTCGCGGATCAGTGCCTTGGTCGCCTCGACATCGAGGGCGTTGAGCGAGAAGGCCTGGATGTCGGCGGGCACCTTGAGGCTACCCTTGGCCTTGACGCTGTCGATGATGGCCTGGCATTTGGAGATGTTCCGTGACGCGATAGCGATACGACCCAGTTCGTCGTTATGCTGCGCGCACTTGTGGGCCACCACCTTGGCGACACCTCCTGCACCAATGATAAGAACGTTCTTCTTCAATTTACCTGTTGCTCCTTACTTGGGTAGCCGGTCTTACGACAGGCTGGAAACGTAGTCTTCGAAACCGAAATCGCGCACCACCTCGACGCTGCCGTCGAGCTGCTTGACCACGATCGATGGCATCTTCAGGCCGTTGAACCAGTTTTTCTTGACCATGGTGTAGCCGGCGGTGTCGATGAACGACAGACGGTCGCCGATGGCCAGCGGACGATCGAATTGGTACTCGCCGAAGATGTCACCGGCCAGGCACGACTTGCCGCAGACCATGTAGGTGTGCTCGCCGTCGTTGGGGGCCATCTTGGCGTTGAGGCGGTAGATCAGCAGGTCGAGCAGGTGCGCTTCGATCGAGCTGTCGACCACGGCGAGGTGCTTGCCGTTGTACAGGGTGTCGAGCACGGTCACTTCCAGCGAGGCGCTGTTGGTGATGGCCGCTTCGCCCGGCTCCAGGTACACCTGCACGCCGTATCGCTCGGAGAAGGCTTTCAGGCGTGCACAGAAGGCATCCAGGGCATACCCCTCACCGGTGAAATGGATGCCGCCACCCAGGCTGACCCACTCGACCTTGTGCAGCAGGTGGCCGAAGCGCTCTTCGATGTGTATCAGCATCTGGTCGAACAGGCCGAAGTCACCGTTCTCGCAGTTGTTGTGGAACATGAAGCCGGAGATCTGTTCGATCACCTGTTCGATCTTCGCCGGGTCCCACTCGCCGAGGCGGCTGAACGGGCGGGCCGGGTCGGCCAGCAGGTAGTCGGAGCTGCTCACCTGCGGGTTGACGCGCAGGCCGCGGACCTTGCCTTCGGACTGTTCGGCGAAACGCTGCAGCTGGCCGATCGAGTTGAAGATGATCTTGTCGCAGTTCTCGAGCATTTCCTCGATTTCGTCATCGGCCCAGGCCACGCTGTAGGCGTGGGTTTCGCCGGCGAACTTCTGGCGGCCGAGCTTGAGCTCGAACAGCGAGGACGACGTGGTGCCGTCCATGTACTGCTGCATCAGGTCGAACACCGACCAGGTGGCGAAGCACTTGAGGGCGAGCAGCGCCTTGGCACCGGAGTTTTCACGCACGTAGGCGATCTTCTCCATGTTGCGCAGGAGCTTGGTTTTGTCGATGAGGTAGTACGGCGTCTTGATCATTTAAAGGCCCCCGGCCAGGCCGGCCAAAAAAAAGATCCGCATTGTGCCTTCACTTGCCGCAGATCGAAAGGGCGGATGGTGTATTTCGTCTGCGTGGCGGTTGTTGCAGGTGAAATGATTCGGCAGCGGCGGGTTCAGTAATACAGGGGGAAATGAACATCCTGATGACAGCGTGACCGATGGCATATGTTCGCCATGGCATTTTTGCGTCTGTGGGACCGAGCGCCGCCCGAGCGGTGCATCGCGGGCGGTGCTCGGTCCCACAGGCGCCGAAAAGGCCTAGGCGAGCACCCGGCGGCCATACCGCCGTTCATTGCGCCTGCTTCAACCACGCCTGAATCTGCTCCAGCGTTGCAGTAGCTCCCCCACAAACCACCACCAGCACATGCTGGTAGCCAGCCAACGCCTCTGCCGAGTAAGCCAGTGCCAATGCCGCGCCACACGCGGGCTCCACCAGTACCCGATGGTCCAGCAGGAAGCGCTCACAGGCTTCCAGTGCTGCCCGGTCGCTGACCAGATGACAGTGCACCGGATGCTGCCGGGTACAGGCCAAAGCCTGTTCGGCCACGCGCTTGGCGCCCAGCGAGCTGGCCACCGAGGCGATGCCCGGCAGTTCCACTGTGTGCCCGGCCTGCATGGCCGCATGCAGCGAAGCGGCCCCTGTGGTTTCCACCGCCAGCACCGGCACATCGCCCCAGCCGTTACGCTGCAAGCCTTCGACCACGCCACTGAGCAGGCCGCCGCCGCCCACCGACAGGACCACCGCATCCGGTTTCAAGCCGCCCGCCGCCACTTCGTCGACCAGGCTGGCATGCCCGGCCCATAGCAGCGGGTCGTCGAACGGGTGGATGAAGGCATCGCCGGCACCGACCAGGGTCAGTGCCAGTTCATTGGCTTCTTGCCACGAGCTGCCATGCACCACCACCTTGGCGTCTTCCAGGCGCAGCAGCTCCTTGGCCCGTTCGGTGGTGGTCTCGGGCACCACCACGGTCACCGGCACCCCCAGCTTGCGCCCGGCATAGGCCACCGCCAGCCCGGCATTGCCGCCCGACGAGGAGACGAAATGGCGCGCGCCACGGGCATGATGCACCTCGCAGGCATGGCCGACACCGCGCAGCTTGAACGAGCCACAGGGCTGCAGGGCGTCGATTTTCAGCCAGACCGAGCGGCCGGCGGCAAGCGACAGAGGGCGGGATTCAAGGAGGGGCGTCTGGATATGCAGGGACATGTGAGCCTTCTGGTCTGCGCAATACAAAGGAAGCCTGTCATACCAGCTGGCCCCAGCATCGGCAAGGCGACGCTGGGGCCAGGATGATCAGCCCAGCGGCGGGGTACGCGGCGGTACCATCCGGCGCGAACCGGTCGATTCAAAGGCCGCAGCAAAGCTCAGCAGCGCATTGTCGCTATAGGCCTTGCCTGCAAAGGTCAGGCCCACCGGCATGCCGATATCAGCCATCACACCCATCGGCACGGTCACGGTCGGCACGCCCAGGTGGCGGATCGCCAGGTTGCCGTTGGCCACCCAGATGCCGTTGCTCCAGGCGATGTCGGCCGAGGCCGGGTTGACGTCGGCATCGGCCGGGCCGACATCGGCCACGGTCGGGAACAGTACGGCGTCCAGGCCCTGCGCGTCCATCCAGTCTTCGAGGTCAAGCTTGCGGGTCTTTTCCAGCCCGCGCAGGCCATCGGGCAGGGTCTCGATCTGGTCCCAGGTCTTCAGGCCGCGCTTGGCCATGTTGACGTATTCGTCCATGCCCGCGGCCAGGTCGTCCTCACGGTTGGGCAGGGTGCCCGGGTCGTGGGGGAAGATCTGCGGGCCGTCGACATCGGCCAGGCGGTTGAGCTTGGGGTCATCGTTGGCCCGCAGGAAGTCGTCGAAGGCCCAGCCCGACAGCTCCCACAGCTCGTCATGGAGGAATTCCTTGCTGACGATGCCGCGGTTGTAGACGGTCGGCGCCCCCGGGCGGTCGCCTTCGCAATTGGACACCAGCGGGAAGTCCACTTCCAGCACTTCGGCGCCAGCCGCTTCCAGGGCCTGGCGAGCCTGTTGCCACAGGGCGATGACGCTGTCGCGGGTGACGATGCGCTGGCCGGTCGGGCCACCGATGCCCGGCTTCTCCGAGGTGCCGGCTTCAGCGTCGGCATTGATGTACATGCGCGGTACGCCAAAACGTTTACCCTTGAGCGAGCTGGCATCGACAGCCAGGTCCAGGTAGGACGCCGGGCGCACCGAAGAGGCAGCCGGGATCGGTACCCATGGCTGCAGGCGCCACAGGTCGCCGCGTTTGTCGGCATCGTCGGCAACCACCACGTCGAGGATTTCCAGCAGGTCGGCCATGGTTCGGGCATACGGCACCACTACGTCCATGGTCGGAGTCAGCGGCCAGTTGCCACGTACCGAGATCACGCCACGCGACGGGGTGTAGGCGCACAGGCCATTGTTCGAGGCAGGGCCGCGGCCGCTCGACCAGGTTTCTTCGGCCAGGCCGAAGGCGCTGAAGCTGGCGGCGGTGGCGGTACCGGCGCCGTTCGACGAGCCGGAGGCGAACGGTGCGGTCAGGTACTTGGCGTTGTACGGGCTTTCGGCGCGGCCGTAGACGCCACGCTGCATGCCGCCATTGGCCATCGGTGGCATGTTGGTCTTGCCCAGGCACACGGCACCGGCGGCGCGCAGGCGTTCGATGGTGAAAGCGTCGCGCTGGGCGACCAGGTCCTTGAACGCGGGGCTGCCGGAGGCGGCGGTCAGGCCCTTGACCAGGTAGCTGTCCTTGGCGGTGTAGGGGATGCCGTCCAGCGGGCTCAGGGTCTGGCCCTTGGCGCGGCGGGCGTCGGAGGCCTCGGCTTCCTTGAGCGCATCAGGGTTGCGTACGACCACGGCGTTCAACGCGGTGGCGGTGTCGGCTCCATCGTAGGCGTCGATGCGCGCCAGGTAGGCCTTGACCAGCTCGACCGCCGTCGTGCGGCCCGTTTCGAGTGCGTCGCGCAGCTCGGCAATGGAAACCTCGGTTACCTCGATCATGCTTTCACCAAAATTTGTGCAGGTTGGGGCTAGTGCGAGGAGTGTACAAGAAGGGATCAGGGCTGGGAGGTTTGCGCGGCAGAAATGGTTTTTTGCAACGGGGCATTGTCGGGGCCGCCCAGCGGCCCCCGACAGCTTCAGTCAAGGTCGGCCGCCGAGTGCCGCTCGGGCACCTGGCTGGCTTCATCGCCCCAGGTACGGTTGACCCGGGTGCCACGCTGCACGGCCGGGCGCTGGGCGATTTCCTCGGCCCAGCGCTTGACCTGTGGGTATTCATCCACCGCCAGGAATTCCGCCGCGCCATACAGGTTGCCGCGCACCAGCTGGCCGTACCATGGCCACACGGCGATGTCGGCGATGCTGTATTCGTCGCCGCCGAGGTAGCGGCTTACCGCCAGGCGGCGCTCCAGCACGTCGAGCTGGCGCTTGGCTTCCATGGTGAAGCGGTTGATCGCGTACTCGATCTTGTCCGGCGCGTACACATAGAAGTGGCCGAAGCCGCCGCCCAGGTAAGGCGCGGCGCCCATCTGCCAGAACAGCCAGTTGAGGGTTTCGGTGCGTGCGGCGGGTGCCTTGGGCAGGAAGGCGCCGAACTTTTCCGCCAGGTGCAGCAGGATCGAACCGGACTCGAACACCCGCACCGGCGGTTCAGCGCTGCGGTCGAGCAGGGCGGGAATCTTCGAGTTGGGGTTGACCTCGACGAAGCCGCTGGAAAACTGGTCACCGTCGCCGATGCGGATCAGCCAGGCGTCGTATTCGGCGCCGCTGTGGCCCAGGGCGAGCAGTTCTTCGAGCAGGATGGTGACCTTGACACCGTTGGGGGTGGCCAGGGAGTACAGCTGCAGCGGGTGCTTGCCGACGGGCAGGTCCTTGTCATGGGTCGGCCCGGCGATCGGCCGGTTGATGCTGGCGAACTGGCCGCCGGAGGCCGCGTCGTTGCGCCAGACCTTGGGCGGGACGTAAGGGTGCTTGCTCATGCAGGGTTCTCCTGGGAAGTCGCGAAGGCAGTCAGCCAAAGACGTTGACCTGCATCTATGCCACGGGTTCGGAGAAAAGCGCAAATGCATTGGGCGCGGGCACGGGCTGCATGGGGAATGGGTGGGGGCATTCGCGGGGCGTACCCGCGAATGCGCAGGGTCAGGCTACGGGAATGGTCGGGTCCGCCGCCGCCAGGGCCGCCGTACGGTCCGCCATCGGCGGATAGATCCAGATCGAGTTGATCTGCGCTTTCAGCAGCTTGGCCTCGGCCTTGTCGGTCGGTGGCGAGACGGTGCGCTCCCAGCCCTCGGTATACACCGCGCCCCAGGCGCCAAGGTCGAGGCAGGTCACGTACTTGGGCTGGCTGTAGGTCATCGGTGCCACGCCGATCAGCTCGGCCGCTGCGTTGTTGCCGGCATAGCGCCCCAGCGGAATGGCATGCTGGCACGACATCACCGCGAAGTTGCCCTGGTTGTCGCAGGCGGCATAGGCCACGTCCCCGGCCGCGTAGACCGCGTCATTGCCGATGACCTTGAGGTTGCCGTCGACATGCAGCCGGCCTTGGCGGTCGCGCTCGCCGCTGATCTGTTCGGTCAGCGGGTTGGCCTTGAAGCCCACGGTCCAGATGACCGTGGCGGCGTCGATGCGCTGGCCGTCGTCCAGCAGCACCCCGTCACGGTCCACCGAGGCGACAGTGGTGCCGCAGATCCACTCGATGCCCAGCGCCTCGCAGGCCTGTTCGATGGCCGGGCGGATGCCGTCACCCAGCGCGGCGCCGATCTTCGCCCCGCGGTCGACCACAACCACCCGTAGCCTGGCGTCCTCAACGAGAATGGCGCGCAGGCGCGTCGGCAGTTCCGTGGCGGTCTCGATACCGGTAAAGCCGCCGCCGGCTACCACCACGGTGTTGCGTGCGGGGCTCTCGGGCAGGTCGGCCAGGGACTTGAGGTGGGTTTCGAGGCGCGCGGCGCTGTCGATCTTGTCGACATCGAAGACGTGCTCGATACCCACCATGTCCGGGCGATTGAGCACGCTGCCGCAGGCCATGATCAGGCGGTCGTAGGGCAGGTTGCATTCGGTGCCGGATGACGTGCGGTAGCGTACGCGCTGCTCGGCTTCATCGACATCGAAGGCCGTGCCGTGGACGAAGCGCACGTTCACCGCATCGAACAGTTCCTGCAGCGGTGCCGCCATGGTATGCACTTCAGGTTCGTAGAAGCGCGGGCGCACATGCAGTTCGGCCTGGGGGGCGAGCAGTGTCACCTGGACATCCCGGCGGCCGTGCAGGTCCAGTTGCCGGATGGCGCTCAGGGCGCTCCACAGGCCTGCGAAGCCGGCGCCAATGATCAGGATATTCTTCATCGTTATGCTCCTGGGTAGTCCATGAGGAAAGACCGGTAGACAAGACAGACCGTCATTGCGGTCAACGATGTTACGACCGGCCAGGTGCCGCACCCTAGGCCAGAGAACCCTGAATTTCGGCCAAAGGTACCGTGCGGGCAAAGCGCGCCCGGTAGTCGCGAGGGGTCACCGCCAGGTGGCGCTGGAAGGCCAGGCGCATGCGCTCTTCGCTGCCGAAACCGCACTGGCGGGCAACTTGCTCGATGTGGCCGTCACTGTTCTCCAGCAGCCGCCGCGCCGCTTCGAGGCGGAACACCTCGATGGCCTTGGCCGGGGTGCGGCCGGTTTTCTGCTTGTATACCCGGGTGAAGTTGCGCAGGCTCATGTGCGCCTGTTCGGCCAGATGCTCGACGCTGAGTCGTGGGTCGTGCAGATGCTGGTTGAGCCATAGGTGCAGCGCCTCGAACGCCCCCGCGTCCTGGCCCTGGGACTTGAGCAGTTCGCTGAACTGGGCCTGGCCGCCGGGGCGCTTGAGGAATACCACCAGCTCGCGCGCCACCTGCATCGCCACGTCGCGGCCGCAGTCCAGTTCGACCAGGGCCAGGACCATGTCGATACCCGCGCTCACACCGGCAGAGGTCCAGACGCTGCCCTGCTGGACGAAGATCGATTCAGGGTCCACTTCCACGGCCGGGAAGTCGCGGCGCAATACCTCGCACATGGCCCAGTGGGTGGCGGCGCGCCGGCCATCGAGCAGGCCGGCACTGGCCAGCAGGAAGGTACCGCTGCAGACCGAAGCGGTGCGCCTGGCGTGGTGGCTGGCACGGCGCAACCAGGTGATCAGCGGGCCGTGATCGGGGAGGCTGCGGATGATGTCGGGGGCGCCGGGCACGATCAGCGTGTCGACGGTTTGCGTCATGACATCGTCCAGCCGCTCGCTGGCGACAACCAGGCCTTCGGCCGTTTGCTGCAGGCCACCTTCCAGGCTGGCGGTGTGCAGCCGGTAGCCTGGCAGGCCGCGCTCGGCCATGGCCTTGGTCGCGGCCCAGAACACGGTCTGCGCGCCACTGAGGTCGAGCAGGCCCATCTGCGGATAGGCGACGAAGACCAGCACCCTTGGGTGGTCGACGGGGAGCAGCGGTGGGTCGAGTTGCTGATTGGGCTCGGTCATCGTATCGGGCGTCGCCTGGTGGTGATGGCATCCTCGGATTCAGAATGTTGGCGGAGTGATCACCCAGATGATCACGGCATCCACCTCGCCAGGGTTGCCATAGCGGTGCGGCTCCTGACTGGAGAAGCTGAAGCTGTCGCCTTCGCCCAGCAGGAAGTGACGCTCGCCAACCCACACCTCGAAACTGCCCGAGAGCACGTAACCCGCTTCGTCACCTTCATGGCTGTAGCTCTGCTGGCTGTAGGTGCCTGGTGGAAAACGCGAGTGCAGCATCTCCAGCTGGCGGTTGGGTTGCGGCGTGAGCAGCTGGTCGACGATGCCGTCCTCGTAATGCACGCTCAGCCGGCTGTTGCGCCGCACCACGTAACCTTGGTCTTCGGGGGCGGTGGTGGCTTCGCTGGCGAAGAACCACTGGATGGTCACCCCGAGGCTGCGGGCGATGTTGAACAGCGCCGGGATCGACGGGTACGACAGGTTGCGTTCCAGCTGGCTGATGTAGCCGGCGGTCAGCTCGCTGTGCGCCGCCAGCTCCGCCAGGGTCATGCCGCGGCGCTTGCGCAGGCCGCGGATGCGGCCACCGAGGAACTGCGGCGCGCTGCCGCCGTCTTCGGCGGCGGGCGGAAACTGGGGTTGCTGGCTCATGCGCTTCGGTCCATCGGGAAAGCCGCAGTATGGACAGGCTCAGAGCGCCCAGGCAACTGTCAGGCCTTCATGGATCGCCTCCTCGACCGTGCGTGGGGCCAGGCAGTCGCCGATGCGCCGCACCTCCACCAGGCCGGCCAGTTCTGCTGCCAGGGTGTCCTGAGGTTGGTGGCCGAGGCACAGTACCAGGGTGTCGATACCTTCGAAGATCATTGGTTGGCCGCTGGCGGTCTGCTGCAGGTAGACGGTGTTGTCGTCGCACCCGTACAGGCGGGCATAAGGTGTGATCGGGATGCCCAGGCGGTGCAGCTCGCCGGCCATCTGGTCGCGCACGTACAGCGGCAGGGTTTCGCCGCAGTGGGTGCCGTTCACCGCCAGCTGCACCTGGTGGCCATCTCGAGTCAGGCGCTCGGCGATGCCGGGGCCGATCCAGTCGCAGCGCCAATCGATCACCAGCACCGAGGGGCCAAGAGCGACTTCATTGCGCAGAACCTGCCAGGCATCCACCACCTGCAGCTCGCCGCTACGTTCGAACGAGGGCCAGTAGGGCGTGGCGCCGGTAGCGGCAATCACCAGGTCGGGGCGTTCACGTTCGACCAATGCGCGATCAACACGTGTATTACGTACTACGCGAACCTCAGCCAGTTCCATCTCGCGCTGCAGGTTGGTGCTGGCGCCGCCGAACTCGCTGCGCCGGGGCAGCATCTGGGCAAGCTGTATCTGGCCGCCGAGTTGTGTACTGGCTTCGTACAGCGTGACGTCATGCCCGCGGGCCGCAGCCACGGCTGCGGCTTTCATGCCAGCGGGGCCGCCGCCCGCTACCAGGATGCGCTTGCGCGCAGTAGCGGGGGCTGGGTGTTCGTACTGCAACTCGCGCCCGGTTTCCGGGTGCTGGATACAGGAGATCGGCAGGCCGCGGTGGAAGTGGCCGATGCAGGCCTGGTTGCAGGCAATGCAGGCGCGCACGTCCTCGACCTGGCCGCGCTCGGTCTTGGCCGGCATCTGCGGGTCGCAGATCAGGGCGCGGGTCATGCCACACACGTCGGCCTGGCCACGGGCCAGGATCAGTTCGGCTTCCTGCGGCTGGTTGATGCGCCCGGTGACGAACAGTGGGATGTCCAGGTGCTGCTTGAAGGTGCCGGCCTCGCGCGCCAGGTAGGCCGGGGCGATGGCCATGGGCGGCACGATATGCACGGCACCGCCCAGCGACGCCGAGGTACCGGCGACGATGTGCAGGTAGTCGACCTGGTCTTGCAGGGCCTGGGCGGCAGCGAGCGATTCGTCCTCGCTGAGGCCTTCGCTGTCGCGTTCGTCGGCGCTGATGCGCAGGCCGACGATGAACGGCTCGTCGGTGGCCGCCCTGACCGCTGCCAGCACCTCGCGCAGAAAGCGCAGGCGCTGTTCCAGGTCGCCGTTGTAGCCGTCGGTGCGCTGGTTGACCCGCGGGTTGAGGAACTGCGCCGGCAGGTAGCCATGGCTGGCCACTACCTCGACACCGTCCAGGCCGGCCTGGTGCAGGCGCCGGGCGGCGCTGGCATAGCCCTGGACGATTTCGTCGATCATCGCCTGGTCCAGCGCCCGCGGCATGACCCGGAAGCGCTCGTTGGGCACCGACGAGGCCGAATAGGCCACTGCCAGCAGGCCATCCGCCGACTCCATGATCTCCCGACCCGGGTGAAACAGTTGCGACAGCACCACCGTGCCGTGGGCATGGCAGGCCTCGGCCAGGCGCCGGTAGCCGTCGATGCAGGCGTCGTCGGTGGCCATCAGCACGTGCGAGGTGTAGCGGGCACTGTCATGCACCCCGGCCACCTGCAGCACGATCAGGCCGACCCCGCCGGCGGCACGGGCGCGCTGGTAGGCGATGAGCTTGTCGTTGACCAGGTTGTCGGTGGGCAGGCAAGTGTCGTGGCCGGTCGACATGATGCGGTTCTTCAGGCGTTTGCCGCGGATCTGCAGGGGTTCGAACAGGTGGGCGAAGGCGGTCGTCATGCGGGCGGCTCCGGTGCGGTGTCGTTCTTGTTTTTCTCATGAAAGTGTAGCGCCAGTAAAAAATCAACTTGTTTTTTTACTAGTGCCCGACTAGCTTTTTCCCAGCCACGGCAGTGGCGCGTGACCTCACTACAACAAGAAACGGGCCTTCGAGCTAAACGCTGGACGGCACCGACAGGAGGCAACTCGATGCAGGCATTTCCTCGCAGTACCGGCCTTTGCGCAGCGCTCCTGGCCTTCGGCCTGGGCAGTGCGCAAGCGGCGCCGCAGATGGTCGTGGTCGGCTATGGCGGCGCCGGTCAGAAAGCCCAGGATGTGGCGATCTTCCAGCCTTTCAGCGCCCAGGACGGCAGTAAGTTGATCCAGAGCGAATACAACGGCGAGATGGCGCGCATCCAGGTGATGGCCGATACCGGCAATGTCGACTGGGACGTGGTGCAGATCGAGGGGCCAGACCTGATGCGCGGCTGCGACGAGGGCATCTACGAGCACCTCGACTGGCAGCGCCTGGGGCATGCCGCCGAACTGATCCCCGCGGCGGCCCAGGCCTGCGGCTCGGCGGCGCTGGTGTGGAGCGTGGCAATCGCCTACGACCGCGACAAGCTGGCCCAGGCACCGACCTCGTGGGCCGATTTCTGGAACGTGCAGAAGTACCCGGGCAAACGCGGCCTGCGCAAGCGCGCGGTGTACAACCTTGAGTTCGCCTTGCTGGCCGACGGGGTCAAGGTCGATGACGTGTACAAGGTGCTGTCGACCCCGGCGGGTGTCGAGCGTGCCTTTGCCAAGCTCACCGAGCTCAAACCGTACATCCAGTGGTGGGAGGCCGGCGCGCAACCGGCGCAGTGGCTGACGGCGGGTGATGTGGTGATGACCTCGACCTACAGCGGCCGCATCGCCGTGGCCGCTCAGCACGGCAGCCCGCTGGCGGTGGTCTGGCCTGGCAGCCTGTATGGCATGGACTACTGGGCGATCATCAAGGGCTCGAAGCACGTCGACCAGGCCAAGCGCCTGATCAGCTATGCCAACCAGCCGGATACCCAGGTGCGTTACGTCGAGCAGATCCCCTACGGGCCGACCAATACCAAGGCGGCGGCCAAGCTTGACCCGGCGCTGGCCAGTTGGGTGCCGACCTCGCCGGAGAACCTGCAGGGCGCCTTGGCGATGAATGTGGAGTTCTGGGTCGATCACGGCGAGGAGCTGGAGCAACGCTTCAATGCCTGGGCGAGCAAATGACGTAGTTTATCGGGGCTGCTTTGCAGCCCCAGATTCCAACAGGAAGAACAACAATGACCGCCACGGAACATACCCTGCGCCAGCAACTGGCCGCCTGCTATCGCCTGATTGCCCATTTCCGCATGTCGGACCTGATTTTCACCCATATCTCCCTGCGCTTGCCGGGCCCCGAACACCATTTCCTGATCAACCCCTACGGCCTGCTGTTCGACGAAATCACCGCCTCGAGCCTGGTGAAGATCGACCTGCAAGGCCGGCCGGTGGAACCTACCGAATACCCGGTCAACCCGGCCGGCTTCGTCATCCACAGTGCCATCCATGCCGCCCGTGAAGACGCCCAGTGCGTGCTGCACACCCATACCCGCGCCGGTTGCGCGGTGGCGGCGCTGGAGTGCGGCTTGCTGCCGGTCAACCAGATGTCGATGGAGTTCCATGGCAAGGTCGCCTACCACACCTACGAAGGTATCGCGCTCGACCTGGACGAGCAGCAACGGCTGGTGGCGGACCTGGGTGACAAGCCGGTGATGATCCTGCGCAACCATGGCTTGCTGACTACCGGGCGCTCGGTGGCCGAGGCGTTCTTGCGCATGTATTACCTGGAGAAGGCGTGCGACATTCAGCTGGCGGCGCAGAGTGCCGGGCAACTGGTGTTGCCGCCGGAGGCGGTGTGTGCGCATACCGAGCGGCAGTTCAATGAGCCGATGCGCGGGTTGAAGCAGGGCGAGCTGAATGACCCGGATGCGCTGCAGCTGGCGTGGGCGGCTTTATTGCGGATGCTGGAGCGCATTGCTCCAGACTATCGCGACTGACTGGCCGGCCTCTTCGCGTCGAACCGCCGCGAAGAGGCCGGTGCAAGAAAACTCAGGACACGGCCATCAGCGCGCCTGCGGCACGATCATGCTGGCGGGGGCTTCGGCGGCTCGTCGGCGCGCCACGCAGTAGTACAGCACGCTCGGCACTACCAGCCCGATCAGCCACGACACATCCACACCCCCCAGGTGCGCGACCATGGGGCCGGTGTACAGCTTGGTGTCGATGAACGGCATCTGCACCAGCACGCCAAGGGTATAGACACTGATGCCAGGCCAGTTCCAGCGGCCATAGCGGCCTTGCGGGTCGGCCAGGGCCGGGATGTCGTAGCGCTCCTTGGTGATGAAGTAGTAGTCCACCAGGTTGACCGCGCTCCAGGGCACGAAGAAGGTCAGCAGGAACAGGATGAACGATTTGAACGCACTAAGGAACGAGTGCTGGCCGAGCAAGGCGACCAGCGTGGCGGCACCGACAATGGCCAGCACGAACACCAGGCGTTGCACGCGGCTGATCGCCAGGTGGCCACGGAAGCCGCTGATGATGGTGGCGATGCACATGAAGCTGCCATAGGAGTTCAGTGTCGAGATGGTCACCTTGCCGAAGGCGATGCTGAAGTACAGCAACGCCGCAGTGGTACCGGCGCCGCCGAGGCCGACGATGTAGGCCACTTCACGCCCGGAGAACTGCCCGCCGGCGATGGCCGCAGCAAACACGCCGAGAATCATCGACGCCTGCGCGCCGACGACCGAACCCAGGCCGGCGGCGAGGAAGGTCTTCACCGGCGAGGTGCTGCTCGGCAGGTAGCGCGAGTAGTCTGCCACGTAGGGGCCGAAGGCGATCTGCCAGGAGGCCGCCAGCGACACCGAGAGCAGGAAGCTGGCCCAGCTGAAGTGACGGTTTTCCAGCAACTGGCCGATGTCGGCGAGCATCAGGATGCGGCTGAACAGGTAGACGAAGGCAATGATGCCCAGCACGCTGGCGACCCGGCCGATCCAGTGGATTACCCGGTAGCCGGCCAGGGTGGCGAGCACGATCACCGAGGCGAAGATGAGGATGCCGGTGCTGTCGCTGACGCTCAGCAACTGGCCAATGGCTTGCCCGGACAGCACCGTGCCGGTGGCGGTGAAGCCCAGGTACATCAGGCACACCAGCACCATCGGGATGGCCGCGCCATACACGCCGAACTGCACGCGGCTGGAGATCATCTGCGGCAGGCCAAGGCGCGGGCCCTGGGCGGCATGTAAGGCCATGACCGCGCCGCCGATCAACTGGCCCAGCAGCAGACCGATCAGCGACCAGAACACGTCGCCGCCGAGCACCACGGCCAGGGCGCCGGTGACGATGGCGGTGATTTGCAGGTTGGCGCCGAGCCAGAGGGTGAACTGACTGTACAGCTTGCCATGGCGCTCGGCTTCCGGGATGTAGTCGATAGAGCGCCGTTCGAGCACGGATTTGCGGGACATTGAGGGCTCCACTTCATTGTTCTTGTGTCAGGGGAGGGCCATCGCCGGCGCGCTGCGCGGATGGCGTCTGCCCGATATCATCATGTCTATACAAGTAGGGTCAAGTGAAGACTGCTGGGCATAACAGCCAATCTGTAGCGCAAGGGTTGGCCATAACTGTGCTGGTCCGTGGGCGGAAAATGGCCTTATGCTGTTACGAAATATGTCTAGAACGCCCGAAGAAGGAAGCTGCAATGCCGCTCAAGGACCTACTGATCGCCCTGGTGGTGATTGTCGCCTGGGGAGTCAATTTCGTGGTCATCAAGGTCGGCCTCGATGGCTTGCCGCCGATGCTGCTCGGAGCATTGCGTTTTCTGCTGGTGGCGTTTCCGGCTGTGCTGCTGGTCAAGCGGCCGAAGCTGCCTTGGGGCTGGCTGATCGCCTATGGCGCGACCATCTCCCTGGGCCAGTTCGCCTTCCTGTTCCAGGCCATGTACAGCGGCATGCCACCGGGCCTGGCGTCGCTGGTGCTGCAGTCGCAGGCGTTTTTCACCCTCGGTTTTGCCGCGCTGTTCCTGGGGGAGCGGCTGCGCCTGGCGAGTGTGCTGGGGTTGCTGGTAGCGGCCAGCGGCCTGGCGCTGATCGGTAGCGAGGACAGCGGCCATGTACCGCTGGTGGCGCTGCTGCTGACCTTGTGTGGCGGGGCCATGTGGGGCATGGGCAACATCATTACCCGCCGCTTTGGCTCGGTCGACCTGGTGGCGCTGGTGATCTGGGGCGGGCTGATTCCACCGCTGCCGTTCCTGGCGTTGTCGTGGTGGCTGGAAGGGCCGGAGCGGATTGGTCATGCACTGGCCAATATCGGCTGGAGCTCGGTACTGGCGCTTGCGTACCTGGCCTTCGTCGCCACCATGATCGGTTACAGCCTGTGGGGCAAGCTGCTGTCGCGCCACCCTGCGGGCAAGGTGGCGCCGTTTTCGCTGCTGGTGCCGGTAATCGGCCTGAGTTCGTCAGCCTGGTTGCTGGGTGAGCGGCTGACGGCCACCCAGGGCTGGGGCGCATTGCTGGTGATGCTTGGTTTACTGGTCAATGTGTTCGGACCCAGGCTGGGGCAGCGTTTGCGGGCAGCCAGTGCGCAATAGCGGAAGCCACCGGCGCTTTTGTTAGACTTGGCCTTTTTTGCAAGGCCAAGGAGCGCAACATGATCATCTCCACCACCAGCCAGCTCGAGGGCCGCCCGATCGCCGAGTACCTTGGCGTTGTCAGCTCCGAATCGGTGCAGGGCATCAACTTCGTGCGCGATTTCTTCACACGTGTTCGCGACGTCTTCGGCGGCCGTTCGCAGACCCTGGAAAGCGCCCTGCGTGAGGCCCGCGCGCAAGCCACCGAAGAACTCATGGCGCGGGCACGGCAGTTGCAAGCCGATGCGGTGGTAGGCGTGGACTTCGAGATCAGCATGCCGTCGGTGCAGGGCGGCATGGTCGTGGTGTTCGCCACCGGTACTGCCGTGCGGCTGAAGTAGCTAAATGCCACTGGTCGGGTCCGCAGGTTTCGTCCGAGCGGTCCGCTTGTGACCGGCTAGTCTCACTGGCACAGGTCGCGTTTTTCAGGTCAGCCCATTGCTGGCTGACGCGGTCGCCACTGAATGGAGATAGGGGCATGAGCGAGTCCTTTTTCGAAGACAGCAACGATGCATTTCCGATCAATAGCCAGGTGCGTTGCGGCCAGGCGGCGTTTCGCCTCGGCTTCATCCACATGACCCTGGAGGAGTCGGAAGACCTCAAGCCTGCCTACCTGCAGCGCATCAAGAAGGGCCGCTTCACACCCCGGGTGCCGGCCAGGAAATAGGCCAGTCAAAAGGTGAACCTGCTCACAGATCCCCGCCCAACGGCGGGGTTTTTGTTGAAGTTGCTTGATCCCGCTCATGGTAACCGCGGGTTGCTCTCGCGGCGGCGGCGCAGGTGTGGTCTTCTGGCGCGGCATCCAGGAAAGGGAGGATTGATTTTCCATGCGATTCAGGGACGAAACCTATTGGCAGTGGGCCGATGCGCAGCTGCATAGCCGCTGCCATGACGAAGTGCTCAGCGACGGCACTTCGCTGGATATCCAGGTGCGCCTGTCGCGGCTCGGCGCGACACAACTGTTCCTTGGGCTTTATGGGCAGGACGGCAGGGCACTGCTGGAGGAGTACTACCCGGCGCGGCCCGGCGAAACCATGACCCGCGCGCTGGTGTGGGGGGTTAACCGGGCTCGGGCGCTGGCGATCGGTGCGTTACCGATGCCGCAGCGCCGACAGCGGGCATGAAAAAGCCCGGCCTATGCAGGCCGGGCTCGCTAAGTGGTGGCCAACCCTCAGTTCAGCGGATCGATCACCTTGACTGCCTGCCGCTCACGGGCGGCGGGCCATTCTTGTTGCAGGGTCTGTAGCACGCGGCCGACGAACTCGGTGTCGGCGGCGGCCTTCTTGCCGACGTAGCCCTGGCCACGGCGGTAGACCTTGAAGCGGGCGCGCATGCTGGGCAGGTGCGCTTCGAATTCATCTTCGACCGTGTTCGGCGGCAGGCGGTCGATGCGCACCTCGCCGGTCTGGCTGACCCACAGCAGGTGGTCGTCGAGGCTGTCCTTGCGTACCGCGAACAGCTGGGCCAGTTGGTCGATAGTCGGATTGTCGTTCAAGTTCATCATAAAGCCCCCATCACCTATTTGTTGTTGATTGTCACAGTTGGCGCCACAGGTTGTAGCGCACTACCAAGGCTGCTACAGCAGCATCGCAACAGGGGCTTTCTCACGCTGCCTTTTGGACAGATTCCCTCTCCACGGACGGCCTGCGTTACCGCGCAAGCCGTCTGGAACACCCTTGCCACCGCTCCCGATCAGGGAGACGGCCTCATCATGCACAAGGCCGACGAACGTCGTCAATGGTTCTGTAGTGAATATTTTTATTCACTACATTCTTGTCATATTGTCTGGCAATCAGTTCGGCGGTGACTCAGCGGTCGAGCCCGGAAAGGATCTGGAAGGCCGCCCGAACTCGGGCTTCGTTGGGGTAGTTGCGGTTGGCAAGCAGGACAATGGCCCTGCCTTGGGACGGGATGAAGGCAGCGTAGGCGCCGAACCCGTTGGTGGAGCCGGTCTTGTTGTACCAGGCGGCAGGCAGGGCCGGAAGCGCCGGCTGCAGGCGCTGGGTGGCCTGGGGTTCACGAATCAGGCGCGGGCTGTTGCCATCGACCAGCGTGTCCAGCGCGACCGGGTAAGGGTAGCGCTCCCAGCCCAGGCCCTGGGTCATGCTGCCAACCCTGAAGTAGCCCGCCTGGGTGATGCCGATGGCTTTGCGCAGCGCCGACGGCAGTTGCGCAGGCTGCATGTGCAGACGCACGTAGCGCAGCAGGTCGCTGGCGCTGGTCTTGATGCCATAGGCTTCGTCGGCATAGGGACCAGGGCTGACGCGCACCGGGTGGTTTTGCGCGTCGTAGCCCTGCGCATACAAGGCCTTTGCCGCTTCTGGCACCTGCAGGTAGGTGTGCTGCAGGCCCATCTGCGGTAGCAGGTGCTGGGTCATGACGGCTGCGAATGGCTTGTGTTGCGCGCGTGCCGCGAGGTCGCCGAACAGCCCCAGGCTCGGGTTGGAATAGCAGCGCTGAGTGCCAGGTTCGCTGCGGGCCTTCCTTTTGCGCAGGAATGCCAGTGCCTGTTCTGCAGTCTGCACCTCATCGGGAAATTGCAGTGGCAGGCAGTCGGCGCTGTAGGCACCCAGCTCCAGCACACTGGCCTCGCCCAACGGCGCACCGGTCAGGGCCGGCTCGTAGCGCCGGGCAGGGGCGTCCAGGTCGAGCTTGCCTTCGGCACTGGCCAGCGCCACGAGGGTGGCGGTGTAGGTCTTGCTCAGTGACCCGATTTCGAACAGGGTGTCGGCGCTCACCGGCTTGCCGTCGGCCTTGCTGGCCACACCATAGCTGAAGTAGTGGGCCTGGCCGTTGTCATAAACCGCCACGGCCATGCCGGCGATGTCCTGTTGTTTCATCAGCGGCCGGATGACCTCGTCCACCTGGGCCTGCAGCGGCTCGGCCGCGTGTGCCGAGGCAAGGCCGAACAGCATCAGCAGTGGAGCTAGACGTACGCGTGGCATGCAAAGGGGTCCTTTTCGTGGATGTGTCCGTTGAGCGACACCAATGGGGGTTCCGGCGTTAGCGGGAAAAAACCCAAGACCTTATCGTCAGGCCCTGCACAACGACAAGATGGAAACTGTTATGAAGTATTTGCGCATGTTGTTCGACAACTTCACGCTGTGCCTGCTCGGGGTGGTACTGATCGCCACCGTGCTGCCTTGCTCGGGCGACGGCGCGGTGTATTTCGGCTGGCTGACCAACCTGGCGATCGGCCTGCTGTTCTTCCTGCACGGTGCGAAGTTGTCGCGCGAGGCAATCATCGCGGGTGCTGGCCATTGGCGCCTGCACCTGCTGGTGTTCTCCTGTACCTTCGTGATGTTCCCGCTGCTGGGCCTGGCGTTCAAGCCGCTGTTCGTGCCGCTGGTAGGCAACGAACTGTACCTGGGCGTGTTGTACCTGTGCGCGCTGCCAGCCACCGTGCAGTCGGCGATCGCCTTCACCTCGCTGGCCCGCGGCAACGTGCCGGCTGCCATCTGCAGCGCGGCGGCGTCCAGCCTGATCGGCATCTTCCTGACCCCGCTGCTGGTAATGATGCTGCTGGGCGCCAGTGGCGATACGGGTTCGGGGCTGGACGCCGTGTTGAAGATCACGCTGCAGTTGCTGGTGCCTTTCGTGGCCGGGCAGATGGCACGCCGCTGGATCGGGGCGTGGGTCAAGAAGAATGCCCGCTGGCTGAAAAGCGTCGACCAGGGTTCGATCCTGCTGGTGGTGTACACCGCGTTCAGCGAGGCCGTGGTCACCGGCCTGTGGCACACCGTGTCGCCGCAGCACCTGGCCGGGCTGTTCGCCGTCTGCGGCATCCTGCTGGCGGTGGTGCTGTTCGGTACGCGCATGCTGGGCAAGCTGCTGGGCTTCAACCTGGAAGACCGCATCACCATCCTGTTTGCCGGGTCCAAGAAGAGCCTGGCCACCGGGGTGCCAATGGCCCAGGTGCTGTTCGTGGGGAGCGGCATCGGCGCGATGATTCTGCCGCTGATGCTGTTCCACCAGATTCAGTTGATGGTGTGTGCGGTACTGGCACAGCGCTATGCCAGTCGGGAGCAGGTGGGTGAGGGGGCTACCGCTTCGTCCTGATCGCCAGATGTTGCTTGTACTGGCCTCTTCGCGGGTAAACCCGCTCCCACAGGATGTGTACCAGTCTTGAGAGCAGTGCAGAACCTGTGGGAGCGGGTTCACCCGCCAAGAGGCCGGAACAGGCTATCTCGCTTGCCCGGCACTGCGCTCGCGCAATGCCTTCCCGACTTCGGCCTCGATCTTGTAGGCCGGGCCTTCCAGCTCTTCATAGTTGCGTGTGTAGCGCCGGGCAAACTCATTCACGCCTAGCTGCTGGTACTGCTGCACATGCTTCAGCTCGTGTGCCCACAATGCCACGTTGTCCTCGGCATCGCTGGCGTGCCGGAAGATGATGGTATCGACCAGGGTTACCGCGTTCACGTCCGGGTTCTGCAGCATGGCGTTGGCCGCCGTGACTTGCTGCTCATCACCGACCCGGTAGCGCGCTGCATCGAGCACGGCAAAATCATACCAGGGCTCCAGTTGTGCGCGGATGTGCAAAGGGATCGGTTGACTGCCGCTGGCGGTGGCCTCGTCGCGTGCCTGCTGCAAGGCAAACGCCAGGCTGCTCGACGCTACGGCTTCGACATCCTGCAGTATCTGCCCGGCCTGGCCAGGGTCGATCGGCGCGCAGAAACAGCCCATCAGGCACACCTGGTACTGCCCGGCCGGGCAGGCCTGTTCGGCCAGGGCGGGCGCTGCCAGCAGTAGCCCCAACAGCAGGTTAATGGCCTTCATTCAATGCCCTGTCGACAAAGCCTTTGCTGGCATCGAGCAACTGCTGTTGCACCTCCTCGCTGGCCAGCATGCGCCCAACCACCAGGGCGCCGACACACTGGCTGATCAGCACCCAGGCCAGCGCCGGGTCTTCCAGGGTTTCGCTCCACGCCCCATGCAAACCTACCAGCCAGTGCTCGGCCTCTTCGCGCACAGGCCGTTCGGCGCGGGCGATTTCCACCCCCAGCGGTGGCAGCGGGCAGCCGCCCTCGGCATTGTGCAGGTGGGCCAGGCTCAGGTACTGCTGCAGGCAACGGGCCAGGCGTTCGCGGCTGGCCCCCTGATTGGCCAGGCGGGCCAGCGGGCTGTTGCACAGCTCTTGGCGGACCACCTCGGTGAACAGGTCGTCCTTGGACGGGAAATGGTTGTAGAAGGCACCGCCGGTCAGGCCTATGGCCTTCATCAACCCGGCCACGCCGGTGCTGGAAAAGCCGCCACGCTTGGCCAGCGCGCCGCTGCTGGCCAGCAGCTTGTCGCGAGTCTGCTGCTTGTGTTCGGTGGAGTAGCGCATGCACGACCTCTTCGCGCTGCTTGACGATGGGGGCGATCATAACATAGCGTTCGTTTACTAAACGATCATTCACCAATGGAGTCAGGCATGCTAGAACAACAAAAAGTGGTGCTGGTGATCGGGGCCGGGGACGCCACCGGTGGCGCAATCGCCAAGCGCTTTGCCCGTGAGGACTATGTCGCCTGTGTTACCCGTCGCCAGGCCGATAAGTTGCAGCCGTTGATCGATGAGATCCGCGCTGAAGGGGGCCAAGCTCATGGTTTCGGCTCGGATGCGCGCAAAGAGCAGGAAGTTGCCGAGCTGGTCGAAACCATCGAACGTGATATTGGCCCGATTGAAGCTTTTGTCTTCAATATCGGCGCCAATGTGCCGTGCAGCATCCTTGAGGAGACCCCGCGCAAATACTTCAAGATCTGGGAAATGGCCTGCTTCGCCGGCTTCCTCACCGGCCAGGCCGTGGCCCGGCGCATGGTCACCCGCGAGCGTGGCACGATCCTCTTCACCGGCGCCACCGCAGGCACTCGCGGCGCTGCCGGTTTCGCCGCCTTCGCCGGGGCCAAGCATGGCCTGCGTGCCTTGGCCCAGAGCATGGCGCGCGAGCTTGGCCCGCGCAACATCCACGTGGCCCATGTGGTGGTGGATGGGGCCATCGACACCGCGTTCATTCGTGACACGTTCCCCGAACGCTACGCGCTGAAGGATCAGGACGGTATCCTCGACCCGGCGCACATCGCCGACAGCTACTGGTTCCTGCATGCCCAGCCCCGGGATGCCTGGACCTTCGAACTGGACCTGCGCCCGTGGATGGAGCGCTGGTAAGCCTGCCTGAGCAAGGAGCGTGACCTATGAGCAAGACCGTGGAGTTCTACTTCGACCTGGGCAGCCCGGCCAGTTATCTGGCCTGGACCCAGCTGCCTGCGCTGTGCGCCCGGCATGGCGCGACCCTGGTCTACCGGCCCATGCTGCTGGGCGGGGTGTTCCAGGCCACCGGCAACGCATCACCGGCGATGATCCCTGCCAAGGGCCGCTACATGTCCATCGATCTTGGCCGTTACGCCCGCCGTTATGACGTGCCGTTCGGGCTGCCGCCGGGGTTCCCGGTGAACACCCTGACCCTGATGCGCGGCACCCTCGGCATGCAGCTTCGTGCGCCCGCGCAGTTCGACGCGCTGTTGGCCGTGCTGTTCAAGGGGCTTTGGCAGCATCAGCGCAACTTGAGCGATGGTCAGGTACTGAATGAAACGCTGCACCAGTCTGGCTTCGACCCTGAGGCGTTTCATGCTCTGGCGGCCAATGGCGAGGTAAAGGCCGAACTCAAGCGGGTGACCGAGGAGGCGGTTGCGCGGGGTGTGTTTGGTGCGCCGACCTGCTTTGTCGATGGGCAAATGTTCTTCGGCCAGGATCGCCTGGATTTCGTCGAAGAAGCGCTGAGCCGTTGAGGCTGGATGGCCTCTCCATGGGTGAGGCCATCGCGGGCTCAGAAATTCGCCGGGGTGTTGGCGCTGATGATTTCCGCCTCGTCCGGGCCGATGTTCTTGAAGCTGTGCGGCAGGGTAGTAGGGATGTAGTAGCCATCGCCCGAGTTGAGGATGCTCACTTGGCCATCGACCCACAGCTCCACGGTGCCACGGGTAACCAGGCCACATTCTTCGCCTTCGGCATGCACGATCGGCTCGCCGGAGTCGGCGCCGGGGGCATACAGTTCACGCAGCATGCGCATCTGGCGGGCCTCGACGCTGGCACCGACCAGCAGCATGCGCAGGCCATTGCGGCCCAGGTCCGGCTGCTCGCTGGCGCGGAACACGAAGCGCTCTTCGCGCACCGGCTCGTCGAAACTGAAGAACTCGGCCAGGGTCATGGGGATCCCTTCGAGGAGTTTTTTCAGGGAGCTGACCGACGGGCTGACACGGTTCTGTTCGATCTGCGAGATCGTCGAATTGGTCAACCCGCTGCGGCGGGCCAGTTCCCGTTGGGAGAGGTTGTTGCGTTCACGCACCAGTTTGAGTCGCGTCCCCGTGTCCATAGCCGCCTTGTAATCAGAGGTGTTTAAAATAATTAGCGACGCATTAAAACATACTCTGCACGCTTGCGCGCTGTGCTTTCAGGCGCGTTGGTCACGCGGCAGCGGCCACAGCCCGACCAGTAGCAACAGCAGTGCCACCGCCAGGAACGGCAGGCGTGGGTCCAAGGCGTAGACCAGGGTTCCGGCCAACGGGCCGATCACCGCCCCCATGCCTTGGGCTGCGCCAATCGAGCCGGCGGTGGCACCTTGTTCCGAGGCCTGCATGGCATTGGCTGCCAGCGCGGAAAACGCCGGGAATACAAAGCCCATGCCGGCCGCAGCGACAAAATAGCAGCTCCACAGCCAGGGCGCCGTGGTGGCCAGCGCGCCAGCGGCGAAACCCAGCCCCGACACGCTGGCACCGACCCGGATCATCTTCAACGGTGGCCACTCCAGCTGGCGCAGCAGCACCTGCGACAGGATCAGCGCCACCCCGACGGTGGTCAGGGCGACACCGGCAGCCTGTGCGGCATCGGTCGGCGCCAGTTGCAGGCGGTCGAGGGCGAAGAAGCCGACGACGATCTGCGAAACCGTGACGCTGAGCATGGCGCTGAACGCCACCAGCAGTGGCCGGCGCAAGCGGGCGTCGCTGAGCCGAACCGGGCTGGGCGCATAGGTTTGGGCAAGGGGCTGTGGTTTGAGCTTGAACAACACCACCAGGAAGGCGCTGGCCGGCAGCAACGACATGATGTGAAAGGGCAGGCTGAGGCTGTGCTGGGCCAGCACGGCTGCCAGCGCCGGCCCCACCACCAGGCCGACGGCATTCGCCGCGCCCAGTGAAGCCATGGCCCGCGCCCGGCGCTGCGGTTCGACATGGTCGGCGATCAGTGCATTGCAGCCCACCGGTATGGCAGCGTAGAAAGCGCCGATGCAACCGCGCGCCAGCATCAGCCCGACGAAGGCCAGGCTTGCCCCTGGCAACCAGCGCAGCGCACCTTCGACGAACAGGCACAGTAGCCAGTAGGCCAGGGTGAAGCCAGCGCTGCCCATCAGCAGGATGCGGCGACGCCCCAGGCGGTCGGACAATCGCCCCCAAGGGCGCGCGAGCAGCACCCAGACCACGCCGGCCACCGTCACCGCCGCGCCGGCCTGCCAGGTGGCCATGCCCAGCAAGCGCGAGATCGGCCCGATCAGCGCGACGAAGGCCATCATCGACATGGTGCAGGCCATGTTGGCCAGCAGCAGCGGGCGCATGTCCAGGGCGTTGGCAGGGGCAAGCAGGGCAGGGTCCTTTGCGGTGTTCATCGGGCAGTCCAGAGCAGGTCGACAAGCTAGCTGTCGAGATGAGTAAGAGTAGTCATCGTGAGCCCGCCTGGCGTCAGCCTGTCATTCGCTGCGCCGCACGTGGCCTGGCCACATGCTACGCAACACGCCGTCCCGACGCACCAACGCATGCATCAGCGCCGCGCCCAGATGCACCAGTACAGTGGCGAACAGCAGGTAGCCTGCCCAGCCATGGGCCTGGCGCAGCAAGGCATACAGCTGCAGGTCGTGCGGAGCGATCGCCGGCAGTTGCAGGGGGCGTGGGTAGCCGCCCGCCGACAGCATCGCCCAGCCCAGCAGCGGCATGGCCAGCATCAGGGCGTAGAGCAGCAAGTGCGAGGCGCCCGCGGCAACACGTTGCAAGGCAGGCAGGTCGGTGGGCAAGGGCGGATGTGGCAAGGTCAGGCGCAGGCCGATGCGCACGATCACCAGTACCAGCAGTGCCAGGCCTGTGGCCTTGTGCAATTCGACCAGCAGCAGGTGGCGCGGTGACAGGTCGCCGACCATGCTCACGCCAATGAACAGCATGCTGATGATCAGGATCGCCATCAGCCAGTGCACCAGGCGCGCCATCGGGTGGAAGACTTCAGGTTTCATCGCTTTGCTCCTGCGCCGAGGGACTCGCGGCTGCGGCGGTTGAATGATTCCGAATAGGCCGCCGAACGGGCGGCGAGGATTGGGTCGGCGGACGGTTCGATGCCACCGGGCAGGATCAATGGGTCGAAGTTCAGGTCACGGCAAGCGCCTTGTTCGGGGGCGTCGACCTGTTCGATCACCAGGCTGCCGGCATCGACGCGACGGCGTTCGGCCGGCCAGGGACGAGCCGGGTCGTCCACCGCATCGCCCTGGTCTGCCAGCACCAGGCGCAGGGTCCAGCGCAATGGCCCTTGGGCCAGGCGCTGTTGCAGGTCGTGCTGGAGGAACTGTTTGTCGTCGACCTGGCCGGGCAGGGCGGTGAATGGCGTTTGCGGTTCCAGCTGCCAGCGTACCGGGTGCGCGGTGCCGTGGGCGTCGATCAGGCGGAAGGCATTGATGCTGTGGTACTGGGTGCTGGCGAAGCTGTCGCTGGGTTTGTAGCTTGCCGCCCACTGGCGAAATGCCGCGCTCTCCGGGTGGGCGGCGAAAAATGCCTGCAGCTTTGCCGGGTCTGGCTTGCCAGTGGCCGGATCTGGCGCGCCGGCCAGCACCTGGTCGTAGAAGCCTTGCGGTGTGCTGACCGCCAGCACGGGCGGGTTGTTCATGCCGGTACGCCAGACTTGGCCGTCATCGGTACTCAACTGGATTGCCAGGCTGCGCACCGGTATGCCGGTGTCCGGGGCGAACGGGTTGGCACCGCCGATGGCGAAGCGGCCGATCACCGGCACTCGCGCCTGGCTGAAAGCCCGTGCTGTCGACAAGCTCGCGGCCTGGCCGCTGGGCTCGAAGTAGCCGCTGACGCACAGGCCCTTGGCGTGGTTCTTGCGATACCCCGGGTAGTGCCCGGCCTGGGCTTCGAAGGTATCGATGATGCGTTGTGGCGTCAGCTGCGGCCCGCCTATCCAGCCTGCGGCATAGGCGAAGCCGGCGCCCAGCGCCAGCAGCACGGTGCCGATGCCGGCCAGGCGCAGCGCCTTGGCAGGGCCTTGCAAGGGTGAGTTCATGGTGGTCATCCGGTTCAGTGAAGGTGGCGGTACGACGGCCTGGGGAAAAACTTATTCCCTGGGCGGGAATAAATTTTCTTGCCGGGCGTCTGCCCCTACACTGACAACCCCAGCGCCCGGTACCTGACCATGCACGATCTGGACGAACAGCAATGGCGTGAGCTGTTGCAGCGCTTGCGCCGCTTTGCCCTGTGGCTGACCCGTGAGCCCGGCAGTGCCGATGATCTGGTCCAGGCCACCATCGAACGCGCCTTGAGCCGCCGAGACCAGCAACGCGAAGCCGAGGCGCTGCGCGCCTGGCTGTTTACCATTCTTTATCGGCTGTTTCTCGATGCCAAGCGCCGCGAGCGCTTGCATGCCCGCTGGCTGTCATGGTTCGACCGCAGCGCGGTGGAGCATGAAGCACTCGGCGATAACACCGAGGACATCGTCCTGGCCCAGGCCGACTTGCAGGCCTTCGCCCAGCTCTCGACCGAACAGCGGGCCTTGCTGTTGCTGGTCAGCATCGAGGGGCTCAGTTACAAGGAAGCGGCGGCAGCCCTGGAAATCCCTATTGGCACGGTGATGTCGCGCCTGTCGCGTGCCCGTGCTGCCTTGCGTGAACTGACCGAAGGCAACCCCCAGCCGCCGGCCTTGCGGAGACTCAAATGACACGCCTGATTCCTGGTGAAGACGAACTGCACGCCTATATCGATGACCGCCTGGAGCCCACCCGCCGTGCCGAGGTGCAGGCCTGGCTGGCGGCCAACCCGCAGGAAGCGGCGCGGGTCGAGGCCTGGCGCAACGATGCCCGGCGCCTGCGTGCGGCCTTGGCAGGGTTTGCCGAGCAGCCTGGGGCGGCCACGCTCGACCTGCGTCAGGTGCAGCAGCGGGTGCGCCAGCGTCGCCAGCGGCGGCTGGCTTCGGCGGCGGTGCTGTTGCTGGCCATGGGGGTCGGCGGGTTGGGTGGCTGGCAGGCACGCCAGGTGACCTTGGCCAGCCATGAATTGCCGATGGCCGATGCGGTGCAGGCCCATCGGTTGTTCGCCGGCAGTGAGGCACTGGATATCCAGGCCAGTGACCCGGCGCAATTGCGCGACTGGCTGGGCCGGCATTTCAACCGCGTGGGCCAGCTCCCTGACCTGGCGGGTTACGGCTTCGAGCCGGTCGGCGCGCGCTTGCTCAGCAACGAGCAGGGGCCGGCAGCGCTGTTGGTATTCCAGGATCGTAACGGCCAGCGCATCAGCCTGTTCCTGCGCTCGCCGGGCGACCGCTATGAACGCATGCCGCAGGGGCAGCGGGTCGATGGGCAACTGGAGGCGCGATACTGGTCGCATGGGGCGTACAACTTTGCCCTGGTCAGCGCGGCGGACGATGGGCGTGGGGCAGGGGTTGGGGAGGCGTTGCGCCTGGGGCTCTAGCGGGTATCGTGTGTGTCTCTTCGCGGGCACGCCCGCTCCCACAGGATTACCACAAGCTCGAGCGTTGTGGGTTCCCTGTGGGAGCGGGCGTGCCCGCGAATGCGTCGGATCAGGTCAGCTCAATTCGAGCCAGATCGGCGCATGGTCGGAAGGCTTTTCCATCCCGCGCAGCTCATAGTCCACGCCGGCCGCCTTGATCCGCGGCACCAGGGCCTGGGAGGCCATGATCAGGTCGATGCGCAGGCCGCGCTTGGGTTCGTCCTCGAAGCCGCGGCTGCGGTAGTCGAACCAGCTGAAGCGGTCGGCTACGTCCGGGTGCATGTGGCGGAAGCTGTCCACCAGGCCCCAGCCTTTGAGGCGTTCCATCCACTCGCGCTCTTCCGGCAGGAAGCTGCACTTGCCGGTCTTCAGCCAGCGCTTGGCGTTGTCCGGGCCGATGCCGATGTCGCAGTCCTGGGGCGAGATGTTCATGTCGCCCATCACCAAGACCGGCTGGTCGTTCTTGAACTGCGCCTCGAGCAACGCTTGCAGATCGCTGTAGAAGCGCTGCTTGGCCGGGAACTTGGTGGGGTGATCACGGCTTTCACCTTGCGGGAAGTAGCCGTTCATGACAGTGATCGGGTTACCGTCGGCATCGGCGAAGGTGCCCCAGATGAAGCGGCGCTGCGCATCTTCTTCATCCGTGGCAAAGCCCTTGAACAGGCTCAGCGGCGCCTGGCGCGAGAGCAGGGCGACCCCGTAGTGGCCCTTCTGGCCGTGGTAGTGCACGTGGTAGCCCAGCGCCTGGACATCGGCCAGGGGGAACTGATCGTCGCTGACCTTGGTTTCCTGCAGGCCGATCACGTCCGGCTGGTGCTTTTCGATCAGCGCCGCCAGCTGGTGCGGGCGGGCCCGCAGGCCGTTGATGTTGAAACAGACGATCTTCATTGGAAAGACAATCCTGGTAAAAGGCCGGATGCTAGCCGACATCGGCGATGATCACCAGCATGGCGGCCAGGCCCTGGCACTGCTAACGTGCTGGGTGAGGTGAACGATGCGCAGTGGAGCACCTCCAAGGCACTGACATGCCCTTTCCAGGAGGACGACCCGCCATGCTCGAAACAGCTGCCGCCCAGGCGCGTATCTGCACCCTCGATGACGGCTACAGCCGTGAGGCACGCTCGCTGTTGTACAACGCCTACCGCCACGAACCGACTTTTGCCTATATCTTCGAAGCCCAGCGCCCAGGCTACGAGCGCCGGTTGCGGGTGATGGTGCGCGAGTGGGTACGTCAACATTTTTACCTGCAGCTGCCGGCCATCGGTCTGCTGCTGGAAGACCGCCTGATCGCCATGGCCCTGATCGTGCCGCCGCAACGTCGCCTGGGTGTGGCCGACAGCTGGGCCTGGCGCTTGCGCATGCTGCTGGGCACCGGCCAGCGCTGTACCCGACGCTACATGGATTACCAGGCCGCGCTGGCCAGCTGCCTGCCGAGCGGGCAGGTGCACATGCTGCCGCTGCTGGGGGTGCATCCGCAATTTCGAGGCTGTCACTATGGCGAGCAATTGTTACAAGCTGTTCACGATTGGTGCGCGGAAGACCCAAACACCCAAGGCGTGGTGCTGGACTCTGGCAACGAGCATTACCTGGCCTTTTACGCGCGCCAGGGCTATGAAGAGATAGGGGAGGTAGCTGTAGGGCCAGTCCGGGAAAGGGTGTTCTTTCATCCCAACCCAGTCTCATCCATGTCATCAATTGCTTGAACTGTGCCGCCAGGCGCCTCCCTTGAGCGCCTGGCTCTGGTAGCATGCGCCGCATGACGTATTCAGGAAGACTTACCTGGGGCCTGGTTTTCTGGGCTGCCAGTGTTGCTGCATGGGGCCAGAGCGAGTTGCTGGTGAAGGTCAAGCCCGCCAACAAGGAACTCAAGGCCAATGTCGAAGGCTATATCGGTAGCCTTGGAGACCGCGATGAGCAAGCGCTGCTGCGTTTCAGTCGCGGGGCCCAGGAGCAGGCGCGCAAGGCCGCGCAGGCCCTTGGCTACTATCAGGCGCAGATCGACACCGAGGTCAAGCCGCCAGCCAAGGCCGACCAGTACCCACAGCTGATCATCGAGATCGCCCCCGGCGAGCCGGTGCGCCTGCGCAACGTGACGGTGCGCATCGAAGGGCCGGCCAGCGAGATGAAAGGTTTTCGCGTACCCGACAGCAAGGCCCTGCGGGAGGGTGAACAGCTCAACCATGGCACGTACGAAGATGCCAAGCGGTTGATCCAGAACCAGGCTTCGCGCTATGGCTTCTTCAGTGGCCACTTCACGCGCCAGCGCCTGGCGGTCGACCCTCAGGCCGGTGTGGCCGATATCGAACTGGTTTACCAGAGTGGTCCGCGTTATCGCCTCGGCGCCGTGAAATTCACTGGTGACACGCCGCTCGATGAAGACCTGCTGCAGCGCATGGTCTCGTTCAAGCCCGGCACGCCTTACGACTCCGAACTGATTGCCCAACTCAACAACGACCTGCAATCGAGTGGCTATTTCGAAGGCGTGCGGGTCGATGCCGCGCCCACTGCGGCAGTGGGCGAGGACATCCCGGTAGAGGTGCGCCTCGACACCCGCAAACCGCGCACCATGGGCCTGGGCCTGGGCTTCTCGACTGACGTGGGGCCGCGTGGCAAGGCCAACTGGACACGGCACTGGGTCAATCCGCAAGGCCATAGTTATGGCTGGGAAACCGAGCTTTCGGCTCCGCGGCAGAACGTGGGCTTGTGGTACGACGTGCCGCTCGATCCACCCTTGACCGACAAGCTGCGCTTCGCAGGTGGTTACCAGAACGAGGAAATCGCCGGCACCGACACCCTCAGCAAGTTGCTGACCGTCGGCCCGGAGTGGCACAGCAAACTGGCCAGCGGCTGGCAGCGGGTGGTCTCGCTCAAGTACCAGCGCGAAGAGTATCGCCTGGGCGATGACTCGGGGCTTAGCAACCTGCTGATGCCCGGCGTGAGTTTTTCCTACCTGCGCAGTGACAACCGCATCGACCCGCACAACGGCTACCGCTTACAGTTCGATACCCAGGTGGCCAAGGAGGGGCTGGTGTCCGACACCAACCTGTTGCACGGCAATGTCCTGCTCAAGGGCCTGACTACGCTCGGCCACAATCACCGTTTCCTCGGCCGGGTGCAGTTCGGTGGCAGTGCCACCAACGGCTACAAGAACAACATTCCGCCGTCGCTGCGCTTTTTCGCCGGTGGTGACCAGAGCGTGCGCGGCTACGACTACCAGACGCTCTCGCCGAAGAACAGCGACGGTGACCGCATTGGCGGGCGCTACCTGGTCGCGGGGAGTGTCGAGTACCAGTATTCGCTGGCCGAAAAATGGCGGGTGGCAACCTTCATCGATCAGGGCAACGCGTTCAACACGCTGGAACTGCCCAGCCTCAAGACCGGGGTCGGTTTTGGTGTGCGCTGGGTTTCGCCGGTAGGGCCGCTGCGCCTGGACCTGGCCAAGGCGCTCGATGACGACGGCGGTATTCGCCTGCACTTCTCCATGGGGCCCGAGCTGTGATGCGTGTGTTGAAATTCGTTCTGCCGGGCGTGCTCGGCAGTGTGCTGCTGGTGGCCTTGGCCCTGGGGCTGTTGCTGGGTACCGAAGGCGGCAGCCGTTGGGTTCTCGGCCGAGTGCCAGGGCTGACGATCGAAGCATTCCAGGGCCGCTTGGCAGGCACCTGGCAGGCCAGCCAGTTGCGCTGGGTCGACGGCGGCAACACGGTGCAGCTGCAAGCGCCGCTACTGAGCTGGTCTCCCGCTTGCCTCATGCGCGCCACGCTGTGTATCGACCAGCTACAGGCTCAGCGGGTCGACATGGCCTTCGCGCCAGGCGATCAAACGGCCGAAAGTGCTCCGCTGCAGTTACCCGCCCTGCGCTTGCCGCTGGCGATCGAGGTCGGTGAGGTGAAGGTGGGGCAGTTGCGCCTGGATGGCAGTGATCTGCTTGGCGATCTGCACCTGGCGGCGCACTGGACCGCGAGTGGCCTGCGCATCGACAGCCTGCAGTTGCAACGTGACGGTTTGCGGGTGCACCTGCAGGGCGATGTGCAGCCTGAGGGAAATTGGCCGGTACAACTTCAAGGCCAGGTGCAGTTGCCAGCGGTGGAGGGCAAGGCCTGGCAACTGGCCCTGACCGCCAAGGGTGAATTGCAGAAAACCCTTACCCTCGACGCCACCAGCAGCGGCTACCTGGATGCCCGCCTGAACGGGACGCTACAGGCCCTGGCCGAACACTTGCCGGCGAAGCTGCAGATACGCGCCGACGCATTCAAACCAATGGGCTCGTTGCCCGACACGCTGCAATTCAACCAGCTTGTGCTGGATGCCCAGGGCGACCTCCTCAAGGGCTATCAACTGTCTGGTAGCGCCAGCTTGCCGGCCGAACAGGCCCCGATCGCACTGGCGCTGGCCGGCAAGGTGGACGCCAAGGGTGCCAAGCTGGATGCCCTGGACCTGACAGCCAGCGACACCCAGCGCGTCAAGCTGCAGGCCAGCGCTGACTGGCAGCAGGCGCTGAAGGCCGACGCTCAACTGGATTGGCAGGACTTTCCGTGGTTGCGTCTATACCCGCTGGAAACGCCGCCGCAGGTTACCCTCAAGCGTTTCAGTGCCCAGGTTCAATACCAGGATGGCAACTACCAGGGCACCTTCAACGGTGATCTCGACGGCCCGGCAGGGGCATTTACCCTGGCCAGCCCGTTCCAAGGTGACCTGGGCCAGGTGCGCCTGCCGCAGCTGGCGCTGACCGCCGGGCAGGGCAAGGCGGCGGGCAGCGTCGTTGTGCGCTTTGCCGATACGCTGGCCTGGGACGTCGACCTGCAGTTGTCAGCGCTGGACCCCGCGTACTGGCTCGCCGAGTTGCCGGGCACCCTGGCCGGGCCTTTGCGCAGCAAGGGTGAGATGAAGGGCGAACAACTCAGCCTGGATGCCCAGCTCGACCTCAAGGGGCGCCTGCGCGGGCAGCCGGCGATGCTCAAGGTCGAGGCCAAAGGGGCCGGGCAGAGCTGGACGCTCGGCGCACTGGCTGTGCAACTGGGCGATAACCGTATCAACGGTAGCGGTAGCCTGCAGCAGCGCATGGCCGGGCGTGTCGACCTCGATCTGCCACGGCTTGGCCAGCTATGGCCGAGGTTGCAAGGGCGGGTTAAAGGGCGCCTGGACGTCAGCGGCACGCTGAACGCACCGCAAGGCAACCTGACCCTGCAGGGCCAGCAACTGGCGCAGGAAGAAAACCACCTCCAGCGGCTCGAGCTGGAGGGGCGTCTGGACAGCGCCCAACGGGGCGTGATCGACCTCAAGGCCAGCGGCATCCGCCTGGGCGACACGGTGCTGGGCACCTTGCAGGCCAATGGCAAGGGTGATATCCGCCAGCAGGCGCTGACCCTGGCCCTGGACGGTCCGCAACTCAAGCTCGACCTGGGCCTGGATGGCCAGCTGAACAAAGGCGACTGGCGTGGTCGCCTGGCCAGCGGCAGGATCCAGGCCGGTGGCCAGGACTGGCAGCTGCAGTCACCGGCGCGCCTGCAGCGGCTGGCAAGTGGCCAATTGGATTTCGGCGCCCATTGCTGGCGTTCAGGCCAGGCCAGCCTGTGCGGCGAGGACCAACGGCTGGCGCCCGAGCCGCGTCTGCGCTATCACCTCAAGCAGTTCCCGCTGGATAGCCTGGCGCAATGGCTGCCGAAGGACTTCGCCTGGCAAGGCATGCTCAATGCCGACGTGAACCTGGACATTCCCACCAGCGGCCCGAAGGGCAACATCCGTGTCGATGCCAGTGGCGGTACGTTGCGCGTTCGCGACAACGGCCGCTGGATCGACTTCCCTTACCAGGCCCTGCGGCTGGACAGCACCCTGGCGCCACGCCGGGTCGATACGCGCCTGGATTTTCGCGGTGAGCGCCTGGGTGAGCTGAGCCTGAACACGCGCCTCGATCCGCTGGGCAAGAACAAGCCGCTGTCTGGCGACTTCCGTCTCGCCGGGCTGGATGTGTCGATTGCCCGTCCGTTCGTGCCGATGGTCGAACGCCTGGCCGGGCAGTTGAATGGCAGCGGCCGCTTGACCGGCACCTTGCTGGCACCACAAATCAACGGCAACCTGGTGCTCACCGGGGGCGAGGTCAGTGGTGCCGAGCTGCCGGTCAGCCTGCAGGACCTGTCGCTGCAGGCCCTGATCGCTGGCGAGCAGGTGCAGATCAACGGCGGCTGGCGCAGCGGCGATGCCGGGCGCGGCCAACTCAACGGCCAGCTGACCTGGGGCCAGGCCCTGGGCATGGACCTGCGTCTGCAGGGCCAGCAACTGCCCGTGACCGTCGAGCCCTACGCGACACTGGAAGTTGCCCCGGACCTGAACCTGCGGCTGGTCGATGACAAGCTGGCGGTGATCGGCAAGGTGCTGGTGCCCAAGGGCAAGATCATTGTGCGCGAGTTGCCACCTTCTACTGTCAAGGTCTCGGACGACACGGTCATCGTCGGCCACCAGACCGAAGAGGGCAAGCCGCCCATGGCGATGGCCATGGATATCGATGTGGTCGTGGGGCAGGACACGCTGTCATTCAGCGGCTTTGGCCTGACTGCCAACCTGCTTGGCCACGTGCATATAGGCGACAACATGGACACCCGTGGCGAACTGAGCCTGGCCGATGGTCGCTACCGTGCCTACGGCCAGCGCCTGACCATTCGCCGCGCACGGTTGCTTTTTGCCGGGCCGATCGACCAGCCTTATCTGGATATCGAGGCCATCCGCAAGGTCGACGATGTGATTGCCGGTATCCGCCTGAATGGCAGCGCCGAGCAGCCGACCACCACGGTGTTCTCGGAACCGGCCATGAGCCAGGAGCAGGCGTTGTCGTACCTGGTGCTGGGGCGCCCGCTGGGGACTTCTGGCGAGGATAACAACATGCTTGCCGAAGCGGCATTGGGCCTGGGCCTGGCGGGCAGTGCCGGGATTACCGGCAGCCTGGCCTCGGGCCTCGGGATCGATGACTTCCAGTTG
Organism: Pseudomonas sp. NBRC 111130; assembly: GCF_001320485.1. Taxonomy (NCBI): domain Bacteria; kingdom Pseudomonadati; phylum Pseudomonadota; class Gammaproteobacteria; order Pseudomonadales; family Pseudomonadaceae; genus Pseudomonas; species Pseudomonas sp. NBRC 111130. Next base: position 23,073 of record NZ_BCBG01000100.1, on the reverse strand, counting down.
GATACCGAAGGCTCCGGTAACAGCACCAGCGTAGTGGCCAGTGGCAACCTGACCGAGAAGCTCAGCTTGCGCTACGGGGTCGGGGTGTTCGAGCCAGCCAATACCATTGCGCTGCGTTACAAGTTGAGCAAGAAGGTATACCTGGAGGCTGCCAGCGGGCTGGCGAGCTCCCTGGATATCTTCTACAAGCGAGACTTCTGAAGAACGTCAGCGAACGGTCGCGGCCTCGATGAATTCGTTGGTTTCGGCGGGTGCCGGCGTGTCGGGCTTGCGTATGGGGGTGATCAGCTTGGTGTACTCTTCAATCAGGCGGTTAAGTGCCTCGGGTGGTTCGCTGGCATGAAACTGCATGCGGATCTGCACTTCGTCAGGGTCCCGTGTTTCACCCTGGCGCCCCTGGGCGCCGATCGTCACCTTGAAACTGGCGGCACTGGCCTGTGCGCATTCTTCGCTTAGGGCGCCCAGGCCTTCGGTTGCGTTGACCCGCACCGACAGATCCACCTGCATGCGCTCCAGGCTCAGGCCCTTGGGTGCCACCAGGGCGAACAGAGGCACGCGCATGATGTGTCGATCGTCCATGGCGATTTCGACCATCTTCGCTTTCATCGGGCTGCCCAAGGCCTGGCTGTCACAGTCAAAGAACTGGTCGAACAGGTTGATGTACTGCTGGGCTATAAGGCTATTGGTGGCCGCAGCGGCCTCTTGAAGACCGCGGGTGATATCCCGCAGGTCGATTGCAGTCATGGGCACTGGGGGGGTGTCCAAAGGGTTGGCTCCTGAGGGTGGAAGAGGCCCCGCCGCCAGGCGCGGGGCAACCGATCAAACAGCGAGTGACCATCACGCGTTATTGGGAGCTGCGCCTGGAGGCGTTGGGTCTTTCAAGGTATCGGCCTGCGAGATCTCCTCCTGGCTCTCCAGGGTTGAATTCTGGGTCACTGTCGGCTTGGTGGCGGCTTCGGTGAGGAAGTCGATCACCCGCATCATGGCCTCCGGTGGATCCTGGCGACGCAGTGAGGTATTGAATGCATAGCGTGCACGGGTATCGGTCTTGCGGGTTTGCGTCGACTTGCTGCTGATACTGCCTTTGACGTCCAGTTTGAAAGGCCCCCAACCCAGCGAGGCCGCCACTTCGCCACTTTTGTTGGATTCACTGAAGTCCTCGGCCATCTGGCTGATGGTCAGTTCGAACTCGACGTTACCTTCTTCGATGGTGATGTTCGGGTGGGTGATGGCCGCCAGCAGCGGCACCTTCATGGATTTGCTGACGACGCCTTTGTACTCGCCTTGCTCGTCAACGATGGTTTCGTCATAGTCGAACTGGATGGCAACCGCTTTGCCATCTTGTACGCAGACCTGCATGAGAAAGTCTGCATAGGATTTGCTGGCGGTGACCTGCGCTTGCACCATGGCTTGCAATGGTGCAGCGATCATGCGGTCCATGGGCAAGGCATTGATGACAGAACCGATGAGGCTGTTATCGATAGACATGTGGGTTTTCTCTTTTTATCAGGGTTGAGGGGGCGGCCACGTTCAGGCCGCGATAGGTACAGTCAGCGGGAGCAGTGCTCCTGGCGCCGGATGTTGCCAATCTGTCGCAGGCTCAGCCCATACTTGTTGGCGAGCAGGCTGCGAGACAAACCTTCGGCGCTCTCTTTCTGGATTTGCAGATTGCGCAATTGCCGCAGGAAATGATCTGCCTTGGGTATTTCCAGCGCCACGCCGGCAAATCGCTTGATCAGGGCCTCGAGTGCGTCTGCCGGAAGCACGTCGGCGAGTTTGGTGCGCGTTCGGTGCTTGGGAATGTACTTGGGCCTGCCGCCGTAGGCGCAGGTCAAGTGGTAGGCGTTTTCAAGGCCGATGCATTCGATCAAGGCCTGCAACGAATGCGGTAACTGGCCGATGTCGATGGATGTGAGATCTGGCAGTTCCATAGGAGACTTCCTCGCGGTGGATTGGGCGCGATGCCGTCGTTGGCATTGAGGAATTCTCGGTGAGCGCCGAATGTTGCCGCTAGGCGCCAAGTGGGCTGGCAGTTGTAGTTTTGGTGAGCAGGGCTTGCAGGCAACGATGTCGCGTGATGTAGGACGTTACGTCGACGCTGCTTTGCAGGCCCGATTATTCGTTGGGTTGCATTACCATCGCGCTAGTGAGTGCCCGAACCCTTATTCACACGGATAACTGTTCAGCAGGCTTGCACCTGAAAGATAGGCGTGGGCGTTACCTGACTGCTCGCGGGGCAAGGTGCGCCAGTCGATGTCCAGGCAGAGGCTGTTCAATGGCTGGTCATCGAGCATGCCGATGACCCTGTCGGGAAAAGTTCGCCGATAGCGGGCGACGGTTTTGCCCTGGGGCTCGACTTGATCCGCCTGTGCCAGCGCCTGGCGAGCGAGTCCGGGCAGCAATGGGTGCGCGATGGTGAAGTAGGGGTGGCCGGGCCTTGCTTGCAGGTGCCCGGCTGCACGGGTTCTCTGCCACAGTTGTTGCCACTGGCTGCTGCCAGCATGCGCAGCCAGTTGGTTACCTAGCTTGAGCAATTGCTCAGGCGGTGCCTGGCCGGTGTCGAGGGCCTGAATGGGAAGTGATGGTGCGAGCAGTATGATGAACAGCGCGAACCTGCGCATGGTGCCTCCAGCGTGGATTGAGGAAGCCCAATGCTTTCAGGCATGCCCTGCCATGCTAAGCAGGAAATACAGCGCTGCAAGGCGTTGACGTTGTATCATTGTCGTCGCTCGTTGTGAGCAAATACCCCCGAAGTTGAAGGATTTTTCGATGACCCACGTGCAGCGCCTCAAATATTCGCTTCTGATCATCCTGGTGGTGCTGGGCCTCATGCTGGGCCTGTCGCATCTGCAGAAGCAAGGCACGATCAGTGAACAGACCTTCCAGATGCTGGCTATCGCGATTGCCGTTGTGGTGGTCGTGATCAACGGGATTCTGCGGCGCAAGGTCAAGCCCTGACGCCTGCCCGGCGGCAGCGTCAGGCGGCCTGCAGTCAGCGCGGCAAGGGCTGTTCGAGTACGGCGCGTGCTTCGGGCTTGAGGCTGTAGCACTTGTCGCTGCCAAGGCTGATCACACCCTCTGTGCACAGCCGTTTGAGCACCTCGCGCACGCTCAGAAACGACAACGGGATGTCCAGTTGCTCCAGTTGCGCATGCACGCCGCGCACGCCGATGCTGCGCCCGGTGCGATCTGCGTGGTACAGCGCATCGATCACCTTCAGGCGAATGAGGCTGGTGCGCAGGCCGTAATTGCGCAGCAGTTCGCGAATCTGCTCGTTGCCGGTACGCTCATCCACGCAGGCGGCCGCGCCGTTGGCCGCCTTTCCCGGAATGCACCCGGTCTGCAATGAGGGTTGCGGGTCGTACATGTGAATGCTCCTTTTCGTGGACTGTCCCGAAATATGGTTGGCTCACTGATTAGGACGAATGAGAACGGCAAATCTGCAGCGTCTGCCTGCAAAATTTTCTGCCGGTGTTTCTTGAAGACGGTTCGCGGCGCCACTGCGCGTAAAATTTTCATCCAGCCGTTCGTTTGATCGGGAATGATCCCTGAATCCGAGGAATGCCCGTGTTGTCAATTTCGCGTCCCTTGACCTTTGCCAGCCTGGCGGCTGCCCTGGTCGCCTCCAGCGTAGCCGTGCAGGCGCGGCAAACCGGCGCTGATGCCAGTGCGCAGATCCGTCGCACCAGTTTTGGCGTGCCGCATATCGTCGCCAAGGATGAGCGCGGCCTGGGGTATGGCATTGGCTATGCCTATGCCCAGGACAACCTGTGCCTGCTGGCCAATGAAGTGCTGACGGTCAACGGTGAGCGCTCGCGCTATTTCGGCGCTCAGGCCAAGACCCTCGAACAACGCGACAACCTCGCCAGTGACCTGTTCTACACCTGGCTCAACACGCCGGCGGCAGTCACTGGGTTCATGCAGGCCCAGCCAGCACAGGTGCGCGAATTGCTGGAGGGTTATGCCAGCGGCTTCAACCGCGCCTTGGCCGAGCGGCGCAAGCAAGGCCTGCCTGCGCAATGCGGCGACGGCCAGTGGGTACGCCAGATCACCAGCCAGGACTTGGTCAAACTGACCCGTCGCCTGCTGGCTGAAGGGGGCGTGGGCCAGTTCGCCGAAGCGCTGGCGGGTGCCCAGCCCCCCAGGCTGGCAGCCCAGCGAACAACCCCGGCCTTTGACGTGGCGCTGGCCCGGCAGCAGCGCTTCGCCTCCGAGCGCGGCAGCAACGCGGTGGCTGTGGGGGCGCAACGCTCGGCCAATGGCCGCGGCCTGTTGCTGGCCAACCCGCACTTCCCGTGGATGGGTGGCATGCGTTTTTACCAGATGCAGCTGACCATCCCAGGCAAGCTGGATGTGATGGGGGCCGCTTTGCCTGGCCTGCCAGTGGTGAACATCGGCTTCAACCGCCACCTGGCCTGGACCCACACGGTGGATACCTCAAAGCACTTCACCCTGTATCGCTTGCAGTTGGACCCCAAGGATCCGACCCATTACCTGCAGGATGGCAAGTCCATCCCGATGACACGGCAAACCGTGAGCGTCAGGGTCAAGGCCGACGATGGCACCCTCAGCCAGATCGAGCGCAAGGTCTACAGCTCCCGTTTCGGGCCGATTGTGCAGTGGCCGGGGAGACTGGACTGGGACACCCAGGCAGCCTACAGCCTGCGCGATGCCAACCTGGACAACACGCGCGTGCTGCAGCAGTGGTACCGCATCAATCGTGCCGACAGCCTGGAGGCCCTCAAGGGTTCCATCGAGCAGTTGCAGGGCATCCCGTGGGTCAACACCCTCGCCGTCGATGCCGCAGGCAAGGCGCTGTACCTGAACCAGTCGGTAGTGCCTTTTGTCGATCAGCAACTGCTCAGCGCCTGCAGCGATCCGGCGGCGCAAGGCCCTCTGGTGGTACTGGACGGGTCGCGCAGTGCCTGCCAGTGGAAGGTCGATGCCCAGGCCGCGCAGCCTGGTATCTTCCCGGCGCGAATGCTGCCGAGCCTGGAACGCAACGACTTTGTGCAGAATTCCAACGACCCGGCCTGGATGGCCAACCCGGCCCAGCCGTTGACCGGCTTCTCGCCATTGATCAGCCGCAGTGACCAGCCGCTGGGCATGCGCGGGCGTTTTGCCCTTGAGCGCCTGCAAGGCAACGCCAAGCTGGGTGTCGACGACTTGCAGCGCATGGTGCTGGATGACGAGGTTTACCTGGCCAGCCTGGTACTGCCCGACCTGCTGCAGTGGTGCAAAGTGGCTGAGGCCGAGGTGCAGGCCGTGTGTGTCAGCCTCGCTGCCTGGGATGGCAAGGCCGGTGTGGACAGTGGTGTTGGTCTGGTGCATTTCCAGAACATGGTCGAGGCCATGGCCAAGCATCCGCAAAGTTGGCGCGTGGCTTTCGACCCGGCAGACCCTCAGCACACCCCGCGGGGCCTGGCGGTGGAGCAGGCGCTGGTGCGCAAGCTGTTGCGTGAAGCGGCCTTGGGTTCGCTGCAGCAAGTGGCCGACGCCGGAGTCGAGGAGGGTAGCCGATGGGGGCAGATCCAGCAGGCTGCCGATGGCACGCCGGTGCCGGGCGGCCCGCAGCAGCTTGGGGTTTATAACGCGATGTTCAGCGTGCCGCATGGGCCGGGCAAGCGCCTAGTGGTCAGCGGTACCAGCTATCTGCAGCTTGTCAGTTTCACTGAGCACGGGCCACAGGCACGTGGGCTGCTGGCCTTCTCGCAATCCAGCGAAGCTGGCTCGGCGCACTTCAGCGACCAGACCCAGGCGTTTGCCGCCAAGCAGCTGGCAGCGATACCGTTTACCGAGGCGCAGATCAAGGCGGACCCGGAGTATCGTCAGTATGTGATCAGTGAACGGGACAAAGCCGCGGTGGCCAGCCGGCCTTGAGCCTTTGGCCTGTAACGGCCTGTTCGCGGGCTCGCCCGCTTCCACGGGAAACTCCACAGGCCTGAGTCCAGTGGTTTCCCTGTGGGAGCGGGCGAGCCCGCGAAAAGGGCGAATTGGACTTTCAGGAGAACTCGAATGGCTCCAGGGCAAAGCCTTGCCCATCGACCTGCAAGGTCCAGCCCCGACGGTCCCAATCCCCCAGCACGATGCGCCGGGCCGGTTCACCTTCGACCACCAGCTTGTGAATCGCCGGCCGGTGGGTGTGGCCATGCACCAGCGTGCGTACGCCATGCGCGGCCATCACTTTCGGCACTTCTTCCGGCGTGACGTCGACGATCTCGGTGGCCTTCATGCGCACCTGTGCACGGCTTTCGCTGCGTAGCTTGCGCGCCAGTTTCTGGCGGGTGGCCAGCGGCAGGTGCCGAAGGATCCACAGGCTCACCGGGTTGCGCAGGTAACGGCGCATCTTCATGTAGCCCAGGTCGCGGGTGCACAGGGTGTCGCCATGCATCAGCAGCACCTGTTCACCGCCCAGCTCGATCACGCTTGGGTCGGCCAGCAGTGTGCAGCCAGCGGCCGTGCAGAAGTCCTGGCCAATCAGGAAGTCGCGGTTGCCATGCATCAGGTAGATCGCCGTGCCGCTGTCGCTGAGCTGGCGCAAGGCCTGGCAGATCGACTGCTGGAACGCTGTCATGGCGTCGTCGCCGATCCACGCTTCAAAAAAATCACCGAGGATGTACAACGCCTTGGCGTGACGGGCGCGGCCGTCGAGCAGATCAAGAAACGCCCGGGTGATGTCCGGGCGTTCTTCTTGCAGGTGCAGATCGGAGATCAGCAGGATCACTCAATGATCTCGGCTTTCTCGATGATCACGTCGTCCTTCGGCACGTCCTGGTGGCCAGCCTTGGAGCCGGTGGCAACTTTTTCGATCGCATCGACGATTTCACGGCCTTCGGTCACTTCGCCGAACACGGCGTAGCCCCAACCCTGGACGTTCTTGCCGCTGTGGTTGAGGAAGTCGTTGTCGGCGGCGTTGATGAAGAACTGCGCCGAGGCGGAGTGCGGCTCCATGGTGCGGGCCATGGCAATGCTGTACTTGGTGTTCTTCAGGCCGTTGTCGGCTTCGTTCTGGATGCTGGCACGGGTCTTCTTCTGGTTCATGCCGGCTTCGAAACCGCCGCCCTGAATCATGAAGCCCTTGATCACACGGTGGAACACGGTGCCGTTGTAATGGCCGTCCTTGACGTACTGAACGAAGTTTTCGGTGGTCAGCGGCGCTTTTTCGGCGTTCAGTTGCAGAACGATGTCGCCGTGGTTGGTGGTCAGTTTGACTTTGGACATGCTGAAATTCGCTCTTTCAAGGCATACGGGAATAGGGTGCGCAGGGCGCGTTTAGTCACCTGACGCAGGATCGGGCAACCGCGACACATGTTGATGGTTCATGGCGCGCAGCGACCATTTTGCACGGATCGCGATAAATCGCGCCAGTTTGTCGGTGCCCGGCTGTCAGCAGCTTGACTGCTTCGGCTATGATAGGCCCTTTGATTCAATCGGCCTACCCAGGCCGGACACGTGCATTCAAGGATCCTATGAGCAAGCCCACTGCCGACAACGCGCCCAACGCCGCTGCCAAAGGCGCCCCCGCTGTCCCTGCGAACTTCCTGCGGCCGATCATCCAGGCCGACCTGGACTCGGGCAAGCACAGCAGCATCGTCACCCGCTTCCCGCCGGAGCCCAATGGCTACCTGCACATCGGCCACGCCAAGTCGATCTGTGTCAACTTCGGCCTGGCCAAGGAGTTCGGCGGCGTCTGCCACCTGCGCTTCGACGACACCAACCCGGCCAAGGAAGACCAGGAATACATCGACGCCATCCAGCGCGACGTGAAATGGCTGGGCTTCGACTGGGCCGGCGAGGTGCGCTATGCCTCCGACTACTTCGACCAGCTGCACGACTGGGCCGTTGAACTGATCAAGCGTGGCAAGGCCTATGTCTGCGACCTGACCCCTGATCAGGCCAAGGAATACCGTGGCAGCCTGACCGAACCCGGCAAGAACAGCCCGTTCCGCGAGCGCGGCGTCGAGGAAAACCTCGACCTGTTCGCACGCATGAAGGCCGGCGAGTTCAAGGACGGCGAGCGCGTGCTGCGTGCCAAGATCGACATGGCTTCGCCGAACATGAACCTGCGCGACCCGATCCTCTACCGCATCCGCCATGCCCACCACCACCAGACCGGTGACAAGTGGTGCATCTACCCGAACTACGACTTCACCCACGGGCAGTCGGACGCCATCGAAGGCATCACCCACTCGATCTGCACCCTCGAATTCGAAGGCCACCGCCCGCTGTACGACTGGTTCCTCGACAACCTGCCGGTCCCGGCGCACCCGCGCCAGTACGAGTTCAGCCGCCTGAACCTGAACTACACCATCACTTCCAAGCGCAAGCTCAAGCAACTGGTGGACGAAAAGCACGTCAGTGCCTGGGACGACCCGCGCATGTCGACCCTGTCGGGCTTCCGCCGCCGCGGCTACACCCCGGCGTCGATCCGCAACTTCTGCGAAATGATCGGTACCAACCGTTCCGACGGCGTGGTCGACATGTCGATGCTCGAATTCAGCATCCGTGACGACCTCGACCGCACCGCGCCACGCGCCATGTGTGTGCTGCGCCCGCTGAAGGTGGTCATCACCAACTATCCGCAAGGCCAGGTCGAGCAGCTTGAACTGCCGCGCCACCCGAAGGAAGACATGGGCGTGCGCGTGCTGCCGTTCGCCCGCGAGCTGTACATCGACCGCGACGACTTCATGGAAGAGCCGCCGAAGGGCTACAAGCGCCTGGAGCCCGCCGGTGAAGTGCGCCTGCGCGGCAGCTACGTGATCCGCGCCGACGAGGCGATCAAGGATGCCGACGGCAACATCGTCGAGCTGCGCTGCTCGTACGACCCGGACACCCTGGGCAAGAACCCGGAAGGCCGCAAGGTCAAGGGCGTGATCCACTGGGTACCGGCCGAAGGCAGTGTCGAGTGCGAAGTGCGCCTGTACGACCGCCTGTTCCGCTCCGCCAACCCGGAAAAGACCGAAGACGGCGGCAGCTTCCTCGACAACATCAACCCGGATTCGCTGCAAGTGCTGACGGGCTGCCGCGCCGAGCCATCGCTGGGCCAGGCGCAGCCTGAGGACCGCTTCCAGTTCGAGCGCGAAGGCTACTTCTGCGCCGACCTCAAGGACAGCCAGCCGGGGCGTCCGGTGTTCAACCGCACCGTCACCCTGCGTGACTCCTGGGGCAGCTAAGGAACCGCCGTGCTTACCATCTACAACACGCTGAGCAAGACCAAGGAAGCCTTCAAGCCGCTCGATGGCAACAAGGTGCGCATGTACGTGTGCGGCATGACCGTGTACGACTACTGCCACCTTGGCCATGGCCGCAGCATGGTGGCGTTCGACCTGGTGACCCGCTGGTTGCGTAAAAGCGGCTACGACCTGACCTATGTGCGCAACATCACCGACATCGACGACAAGATCATCAACCGCGCCAACGAAAACGGCGAGGCGTTCGATGCCCTGACCGCGCGCATGATCGACGCGATGCACGAAGACGAGCGCCGCCTGAACATCCTCAAGCCGGACCTGGAGCCGCGTGCCACCGACCACATCGCCGGCATGCACGCGATGATTCAGACCTTGATCGACAAGGGCTACGCCTACGCGCCCGGCAACGGCGACGTGTACTACCGGGTCGGCAAGTTCGCCGGCTACGGCAAGCTGTCGCGCAAGAAGATCGAAGACCTGCGCATCGGTGCCCGCATCGAGGTCGACGAGGCCAAGCAGGACCCACTGGACTTTGTCCTGTGGAAAGGCGTCAAGCCGGGCGAGCCGTACTGGGATTCGCCGTGGGGCCCGGGCCGTCCGGGCTGGCACATCGAGTGCTCGGTGATGTCCACCTGCTGCCTGGGTGAGAGCTTCGACATCCACGGCGGTGGCAGCGACCTGGAGTTCCCGCACCACGAGAACGAGATCGCGCAGAGCGAGGCAGCCACTGGCAAGCAGTACGCCAACAGCTGGATGCACTGCGGCATGATCCGTATCAATGGCGAGAAGATGTCCAAGTCGTTGAACAACTTCTTCACCATTCGCGACGTGCTCGAGAAGTATCACCCGGAGGTGGTGCGCTACCTGCTGGTGGCCAGCCACTACCGCAGCGCCATCAACTACTCCGAAGACAGCCTGCGCGATGCCAAGGGCGCCCTGGAGCGCTTCTACCACGCGCTGCGTGGCCTGCCGCGGGTTGCCGCCAAGGGTGGCGAGGCGTTCGTCGAGCGCTTCAGCGTGGCGATGAACGACGACTTCGGCACCCCGGAAGCTTGCGCCGTGCTGTTTGACCTGGTGCGCGAGATCAACCGCCTGCGTGACAGCGATGTCGATGCGGCGGCGGGCCTAGCCGGTCGCCTGCGTGAGCTGGGCGATGTGCTGGGTGTGCTGCAACTGGAGGCCGATGACTTCCTGCGTGCCGGCGCCGAAGGCAAGGTCGATGCGGCGGAGGTGGAAGCCTTGATCCAGGCGCGTCTGCAGGCGCGTGCGGACAAGAACTGGGCTGAGTCCGACCGTATCCGTGACCAGATCACGGCCATGGGTGTGGTGCTGGAAGACAGCAAGGGTGCCACCACCTGGCGCCTGGCTGACTGATCGGCGCAACTGGGGCCGCTTTGCGGCCCTTTCGCGACACAAGGCCGCTCCTACAGGGGAACACGATCTCCTGTAGGAGCGGCCTTGTGTCGCGAAAGGGCTGCAAAGCAGCCCCAGCTTTATTTGGCCAAACCGGCCAATGGGCAGTGCAATACCAGCCTGGCCCCACCCAGCTCGCACTCGCCAATCTCCAGCCCGAACCCGTGCAGGTCGACGATCGCCGCAACGATCGACAACCCCAGCCCGAACCCGGAATGGCGGTGGCCTTCCTCGCTGCGATAGAACCGCTTCAGCACCGCAGCGCGCTCCTCTTCGGGAATCCCCGGCCCGCTGTCTTCGATGGCAATGTGCACGCCCAGCTCATCCTGAGTCGCCTTGATGGCAACCCGGCCGTCTTCAGGCGTGAACTTGATGGCATTGCCCACCAGGTTGGCCAGTGCTTCGAACAGCAACTCGCGATCACCGTGCAGCGCCGGTAACTGGGCCGGCTGTTCCAGGTTGAGGCGAATGCCGCCATCTTCGGCCAGCGGCAGGTAGAAGTCGTGCAGTTCCACCAGCAAGTCGTGCGGATCAAGCTGAACGAAGCCGGCGCGGCGCTGGCGGTCTTCCAGCTCGCTGATGCGCAGCAGGCCACGGAAGCGGGCCATCAACGTATCGGTCTCACCAATCGCCTGGTCCAGCGCTTCGGCTTGTGGTGAATCGTGCGCGCTTTGCTGACGAATACGGTAAAGCTGGGCCCGCAAGCGGGTCAGGGGAGTGCGCAAGTCGTGGGCGATGTTGTCGCATACGCCTTTGACTTCATGCATCAGCCGCTCGATGCGGTCGAGCATGGCGTTGACGATATCGGCCAGCATGTCCAGCTCATCGCGGCGCGCTGACAGTGGTAAGCGGTGGGTGAGGTCGCCGGCAACGATCAGCTCTGCCTGGGCCTGAATGGCACGAATGCGCTTGAGCGGGCGGCGGCGTAGCAGGTACCAGCCGGCAAACCCCGGAATCAGGGTCAGCGAGATGCCCCACAGCAAGGCATGCAGGATGATGCGGGTCACCACGAACAACGAGCCATTGTCGCGGAACAGTACCAGCCAACGGCCATCTTGCACCCTGATCGCCACCGCATCGCAGCTGTCACGTGGCATGTGCGGGTCATCGGCATCCAGGCAGCGCTTGAGTTCGTGCACCTTGCCGTCCAGGCCCAGGTCCGGGGGGATCGCGCGAATCCGCCCGCCCACCGGGTTGAACTGGGCATCGAACAGGCCATAGGCATCGAAACTGCGTTCCTCGAACGCCTGGCTGGCGACCAGGGCATCGTCGAGCTGCTTGCCGCTCATGTGTGCGAACAGGTGCTGGCGCTGCAGCATCGAGTGGCGGGTCAGCTTGTTCAGGTAGCTGGACACCTCGAAATACAGCACCCCCATCAGGATGCTGCTCCAGGCCACGAAGAGGAAACTGTACAGCGCCAGCAGGCGGCTGGTGGACGAGCTCCAGCCCTTAGACGGGTTCAGCAATGGCATAGCCCGAGCCCCGTACCGTACGGATCAGCGGCGACTGGCCGGGGGAGTCGATTTTCTTGCGCAGGCGCCCGATGTGCACGTCGATCAAGTTGGTGCCCGGGTCGAAGTGGTAACCCCAGACTTCCTCGAAGATCATCATCCGCGTGATCACCTGGCCGCTGTGGCGCATCAGGTATTCCAGCAGTTTGTACTCGGTGGGTAGCAGGTTGAGGGTCTGCTCGCCGCGGCGGGCTTCGTGGCTGATCAGGTCCAGCTGCAGGTCGGCGACCTGCAGGCGGGTCTGGGTCATCGGTACACTGTTGCGGCGCAACAGTACTTCGACCCGTGCCGCCATTTCGTCGGAGGCGAACGGCTTGGTCAGGTAGTCGTCGCCGCCGGCGCGCAGACCGCGCACGCGCTCATCCACGTCGGACAGGGCGCTGATCATCAGGATCGGCGTGGTGATTTTCAGGTTGCGCAGGGTGGTGACGATCGTCAGGCCATCGACCTCGGGCAGCATCCGGTCTACGGTGATCAGGTCGTAACCGCCGGCGATCGCCTTGGCCAGGCCCTCGCGGCCGTTGTCGGCCCAATCCACTTCCAGGCCGTGGCTGGAGAGTTCGGCGACGATTTCCTGGCCGGTGACGGCGTCGTCTTCGATGGTCAGTACGCGTGGCATGCTCGTTCCTGGGCGTCTATTGGAGACTTGATTGTGCCAAAGAATAGCCAAACGGCGATTTAAGAAAAATTCATCTACGCCGGGTAAAACAAAACGGGGCATGCCAGTGTCTGGCATGCCCCGTCGATCAGCGCGGTGCAGCGTCTCAGGCGACCTTGACGATCCAGCCGGCTGGCGCTTCGACGTCGCCGCTCTGGATACCGGTCAGCTCGTTGTAGAGCTTCTGGGTGACCGGGCCGACTTTTTCCAGGTCGTGGAACACGTGCAGCTTGCCGTTGTACTCGATACCACCGATCGGGGTGATCACCGCAGCGGTACCGCAAGCGCCGGCTTCGACGAAGCGGTCGAGCTTGTTGATCTCGACGTCGCCTTCGATCACGGTCAGGCCCAGGCGCGCTTGTGCCAGTTCCATCAGCGACAGGCGGGTGATGCCTGGCAGTACCGAGGCCGATTTCGGGGTGACGAATTCGTTGTTGGCGGTGATGCCGAAGAAGTTGGCCGAACCGACTTCCTCGATCTTGGTATGGGTCAGCGGATCGAGGTAGATGGCGTCGGCGAAGTTGGCCTTCTTGGCCTCGGCGCCTGGCTGCAGGCTGGCCGCGTAGTTGCCACCGACCTTGGCTGCGCCAGTGCCCTGAGGGGCGGCACGGTCGAAGCTGGAAATCTGGAAGTTGTGCGGCTTCATGCCGCCCTTGAAGTACGAGCCAACCGGGATGGCGAAGACCGAGAAGATGAACTCGGGGGCGGTGCGCACGCCGATGTTGTCGCCGGTACCGATCACGAACGGGCGCAGGTACAGGGCGCCTTTGCCGTGTGGCGGGACGAACTTCTCGTTGGCCTTGACCACTTGCTTGCACGCCTCGATGAACACATCGGTCGGCACCTGCGGCATCAGCAGGCGCGCGCAGCTACGCTGCATGCGGGCTGCGTTCTGGTCTGGGCGGAACAGGTTGATCGAGCCGTCCTTGCAACGGTAGGCCTTGAGGCCTTCGAAGCACTGCTGGCCATAGTGCAGGGCGGTGGAGCCTTCACTGATGTGCAGCACGTTGTCTTCGGTCAGGGTGCCTTTGTCCCACTCACCATTGCGCCACACGGACAGGTAGCGCTTGTCGGTCTTGATGTAGTCGAAACCCAGCTTGTCCCAGTTAATGCTTTCGTTACTCATGACACCCTCGATTGTCTTGCAAGTGCCCGATCGCTCGGGCTGCTGTTATATGCGCACCACGCCACGATAATACAAACCTCGCGACTCGGGAACCGTGGCAGCGGCCTTGAGTCGCGAAAGGCGGCGAAGCACCCCGGTCCAAGGGCCAGGTCGCAGCCCTGTTGCGACACAGGTTCGCTCTCACATGAGATGCACGTAACCGTCAAGTTTCAGACGTTCGAGAAACACAGCATCATGGGAGCTGACCAGCAAGGCCCCCTGGAACCGGTCCAGCATGCGTTCCAGGGCTTCCAGCGAAGGCAGATCGAGATGATTGCCGGGCTCGTCGAGCAGTAACAGATCAACCGGTCGTTCGCCGTACAGGATTGCGGCCAGTGCCGCCTTGAGCCGCTCGCCACCGCTCAGCAGGCCGCTGGGCAGCTCGATGCGAGAAGCATCCAGGCCCAGTTGGGCCAGGCGAGTGCGCAAGGTGGCCTGGCCCTGCGTCGGGTTGGCCGCTGACAGGTGATCAAGTGCGCTGTGCCGGCTCGGCAAGGCGCTGCAATGTTGGTCGAGCAACGCCACTTCGCCGTTTTGGTGCAGTTCGCCGGCCTTGAGCGGCAGATTGCCGAGCAGCACCTGGAATACAGTGGACTTGCCGCTGCCATTGGCTCCGGTCAGGGCCATCCGTTGGCCCAGGCACAGGCGCAGGTCAATCGCCTGGGCGCTGCCCCTGGGCAGTCGCGCCCCTTGCAGCCGCAACACTTCACCTCCCGCATGGCGTCGAGGTGCTGGCGGGTGAACCACGACCGGGCTGTCCTGCTCGACGTGGCGAGCCGCCTTGCACACCTGCGCCTGTAGCTCTTGCAGGGCCGTGCGGTGGTCGCGCCGTTGCTTGCCTGCGGTGGCCTGGCTGCGCTCCTGTTGGCGGTCGACGAGAATTTTAGCCTGGTTGGCATGCTTTGCCTGGCGGCTGGCGCGTGCCTGGTGGCGTTCCAGGCGTTCGCGTTGGCGCTGCAGTTCGCGGGCCTGGTGCAGGCGTTCCTGTTTGGCGCGGTCGAGTGCCTGCAAGGCCTGTTCGCGCTGCTCAGCCTTGTTTCGTTCATAAAAGTCGTAGTCGCCGCCGAACGATTGCAGGCCCAGGCCCGACAGTTCGACGATGCGCATCATGTACCGAAGTAGTTCGCGGTCATGGCTGATGACCAGCAATCCCTTGTCCCAGGCCTGGAGCATGCGCAGCAGTTCGGCGCGGCCCTTGCGGTCCAGGTGGTTGCTGGGTTCGTCGAGGATCAGGTAATCGGCCTCGCTAAGCCAAGCACCAAGCAGGGCGACCCGCATGGCCTGGCCGCCACTGAGGCGGGCGATCGGGTCCTGGTGGTCGAGGTGCCCCAAGCCCTGCTGTTGCAGGTGCTGGTGCAGCTGCTCGCGAATGTTCCAGCGCTCGCCCACGGTCTCGAAATCGTCCGGGTTGACTCCGCCTTGCTCTATGCGCTCCAGCGCAGCGATCACTTCGCCAACCTGGGCCAGGTCGGCCACCCGCAGGCTGTGTTCGATCGCCCGCTGGTCCAGATAATGGACCAGCCCATGGCGCAGGCAGCGGCCACTGCTGGGCTCGCGCCGGCCGGCCAGCATCTGCCCGAGCATGCTCTTGCCCACGCCGTTACGCCCGACCAGGCCGGTACGGCGTTGATCGAGCGACAGGTTGAGATCGGTGAACAGAGACCTGCCATCAGGCAAGGTCAGGGAGACGCTGTCCAGCGTCAGGATCGACGTATTCGTCATGCACAACTCCACTCATGCCGCAACATCCCCGGTGGTTGCCGGAGCCTGAAGACTGGCCGTCGAAGGGACGGCGGCATCAATGGCGCATTGGACGAATACCTCGTGGAAGTGGATGCGAAAGCCTAACCGAGCGGCGAGAGCGGGTAAAGGCCCGCCTGGCCACTTCCTCAACGCAGGCGCCTGTTCCAATCACCTGCATGGCTGCGCGAGCAGGCTTCTTCACTGTCGAAGCGCACATGCCAGGCCACGTGGTCCAGCTTTACCCCCGCCGTGTCGAGTGCCTGGGCCGTCAGCGCCAGCATGCGTGCCTTGGCCTCACCCGCCAGCGCTGCTGCTTTATCGGCCTCGCGCTCGAACACCCAGGTAATGCGCAGGCTGGCCGGGAAATCAGCGGGGGCCAGCCGATGAGTCAGCCAGGTGAAACCGACGATCTCGCCCTTTGCAGTTTCGCAGGCATCGGTCAGGCAGGCGACCAGCTCGCGCTCCAGGCGTGCCAGGTCGCGCTTGCTCATGGCTTTCACTGGGCATCCTCATCATCAATCTGCTGGCAGAAGCGCAACAGATTGCCGAACGGGTCGCGGATCTGCATCTGCAGGCCCCAGTCGACACGTTCGGCCTGAGGTCGGGCATAGCCGTACTGCTTGTCCAGCAGTTCGCGCTGCAGTGCCAGCAGGTCTTCGGTACGGGCGAAAACGGTCGAGCCCGGGCAGGCGTCACCGTGGTGTTCGCTCAGGTGCAGTATCAGGCCGTCGCGGTGGATCTGCGCGTACAGCGGCAGGTCCGGGCTGAAGCGGTGTTCCCAGTCGAGCTGAAAGCCCATGAACTCGAGATAGAACTCCTTGGCCTTGTCGACCGAGAAAATCCGCAGGACCGGAATGGCAGGGGCGAGGGGCATGGCGGTTCCTTGGCCGTAGGTAAAACAGAGACTGTAGCGCAGCACCGAAACAGGGCCAAGTGCCGCCCCGGCAATGTGCGATGTAACCCCATATGCCCCATGCCAGAGCCGTCGCCGTGAAGGTTTCATCTTCATTCACCTGCGTAGTTGGCCCGCAACCTGCTATATCCAGCCAGCGAAATTTGATCGAGTGGTCAGTCTGCGGTTGCCCGAAAAGGCCACGCATGACCCTCAAAACGGCCGTCAGGCCACGGATATCAAGGGGCCGCAGGATGTCGCTCGCGGAGCAGATCGAACCATCGGAGCAGGACGCCGGCTGGAGCGCGCACTTGCAGTTGCGCTTCGTCGAGCGCAATGGCGTGACCCGCATTGGTGCGCGCCGGCATTTCGGCCCGCTTTTGGTGCAGCGCCCGTTCTACCCAGAGGGTGGACCGTGCCACGTGTATGTGTTGCACCCGCCCGGCGGCATCGTTGCCGGTGACCGGCTGGAGCTGGATATCCACCTCGAGCCGGGCAGCCATGCGCTGCTGACCATGCCGGGTGCCAGCAAGTTCTACCGCAGCATCGGCCCCACCGCGCGGCTGGCCCAGCGCTTCCACCTGCAGGCCGGCAGCACCCTGGAATGGCTGCCGCAGGACAGCATCTTGTTCAACGGCGCCCGCGCCAGCCTCGACAGCCGCTTCATCCTGGAACCGGGGGCGAAGCTGTTGGCCTGGGAAACCCTGTGCCTGGGCCGGCCCGTGATGAACGAGCGTTTCG
This sequence comes from Pseudomonas sp. NBRC 111130, assembly GCF_001320485.1. Taxonomy (NCBI): domain Bacteria; kingdom Pseudomonadati; phylum Pseudomonadota; class Gammaproteobacteria; order Pseudomonadales; family Pseudomonadaceae; genus Pseudomonas; species Pseudomonas sp. NBRC 111130. Next base: position 5,759 of record NZ_BCBG01000100.1, on the reverse strand, counting down.
AGCAAGGTGCACTGGACAGCCGCCTGTGCATCGAGCTGCCAGGCGACCCCGGCCTGCACGAGCGCCTGCGCATCGCCGGCGGCCAACTGGCCAAGGTCGGCGGCCACCCGCTGGTCGCCACCTTCTGCGCAGCGCCTGCAACCCCGGCCGTGCTGGAGCAGGTGCGCGCGCTGCTCGAGGAACTTGAAACCCCCGCGGGCGCCACCTTGCTCGGTTCGCTGCTGGTGATCCGCCTGCTCGATCACGACAACCAACACCTGCAACATACCCTGCAGCGCCTCTGGCATGCCCTGCGCCCGGCCGTTCTTGGCCTGGCCGCATGCCCGCCGCGCATCTGGGCCACTTGAGAGAGCGCCATGGAGCTGACCCCGAGAGAGAAAGACAAACTGCTGCTGTTCACCGCCGCGCTGCTGGCCGAACGGCGGCTGGCCCGTGGCCTGAAGCTCAACTACCCGGAGGCGGTGGCGTTGATCAGCGCTGCGGTGCTCGAAGGCGCCCGCGATGGCCGCACGGTGGCCGAGCTGATGAGCCTGGGCCGCGAAGTGATTGGCCGCGAGCAGGTCATGGAGGGCGTCGCCGAGATGCTCCATGACGTGCAGGTCGAGGCGACCTTCCCCGACGGCACCAAGCTGGTGACCGTGCACGACCCTATCGTCTGACCTGGAGCAGGAGCTCAGCATGATCCCAGGTGAAATTCAGGTCGCCGCTGGCGACATCGAACTCAACGTCGGCCGTGACACGGTCAGCGTCAGCGTGGCCAACCATGGTGACCGGCCGGTGCAGGTCGGTTCGCACTACCACTTCTACGAGGTCAACGATGCGCTGGTGTTCGAGCGTGAACCGACCCGTGGTTTTCGCCTCGATATACCGGCTGGCACCGCCGTGCGCTTCGAGCCGGGCCAGGCGCGCACCGTGCAACTGGTGGCCTACGGCGGCAAGCGTGAAGTGTACGGCTTCCAGGGCAAGGTCAATGGCGCACTGGAGGGTAGGGCATGAGCCGTATTTCCCGTCGGGCCTATGCCGACATGTTCGGCCCCACCGTCGGCGACCGCGTTCGCCTGGCCGATACCGCGTTGTGGGTTGAGGTCGAAAAGGACTTTACGGTCTATGGCGAAGAGGTCAAGTTCGGTGGCGGCAAGGTCATCCGCGACGGCATGGGCCAGGGCCAGATGCTCGCGGCCGAGGCCATGGACCTGGTGCTGACCAATGCGCTGATCATTGATCACTGGGGCATCGTCAAGGCCGATATCGGCGTCAAGCGCGGGCGTATCGCTGCCATCGGCAAGGCTGGCAATCCCGACGTGCAGCCGGGCGTGACCGTGCCGGTCGGCCCAGGTACCGAGGTGATCGCCGCCGAGGGCAAGATCGTCACCGCCGGCGGCATCGATTCGCACATTCACTTCATCTGCCCGCAGCAGGTCGAAGAGGCGCTGACCAGTGGCGTCACCACCTTCATTGGCGGCGGCACCGGCCCGGCCACCGGCACCAATGCCACCACCTGCACGCCCGGGCCGTGGTACCTGGCGCGGATGCTCCAGGCCGCCGATTGCCTGCCGATCAACATCGGCCTGCTGGGCAAGGGCAACGCCTCGCGCCCCGAAGCGCTGCGCGAGCAGATCGCCGCCGGCGCGGTGGGCCTCAAGCTTCACGAGGACTGGGGCTCGACCCCGGCCGCCATCGACTGCTGCCTGGGCGTGGCTGAGGAAATGGACATCCAGGTGGCGATCCATACCGACACCTTGAACGAGTCGGGCTGCATCGAAGACACCCTGGCGGCCATCGGCGACCGCACCATCCATACCTTCCATACCGAAGGTGCCGGTGGCGGCCACGCGCCAGACATCATCCGTGCGGCCGGGCAGGCCAACGTGCTGCCGTCCTCGACCAACCCGACCCTGCCGTACACGGTCAACACCGTCGACGAGCACCTCGACATGCTCATGGTCTGCCACCACCTGGACCCGAGCATTGCCGAAGACGTGGCCTTCGCCGAGTCGCGCATCCGCCGCGAGACCATTGCCGCCGAGGACATCCTCCACGACATGGGCGCCTTCGCCATGACCTCGTCCGACTCCCAGGCCATGGGCCGGGTCGGCGAAGTGGTGCTGCGCACCTGGCAGGTGGCGCACCAGATGAAGCTGCGTCGCGGCCCGCTGGCGCCGGACAGCGCATACAGTGACAACTTCCGGGTCAAGCGCTACATCGCCAAATACACCCTCAACCCGGCATTGACCCACGGCATCGCCCATGAAGTCGGTTCGGTGGAAGTGGGCAAGCTGGCCGACCTGGTGCTCTGGTCACCGGCGTTCTTCGCGGTCAAACCGGCCTTGGTGATCAAGGGCGGGATGATCGCCACCGCGCCAATGGGCGACATCAACGGTTCGATTCCAACCCCGCAGCCAGTGCACTACCGGCCGATGTTCGGTGGCCTGGGTGCGGCCCGTCACGCCACGCGCATGACCTTCCTGCCCCAGGCCGCCATGGACCGTGGCCTGCACCAGGAGTTGGGGCTGCAGAGCCTGATCGGCGTGGCCCACGGCTGCCGGCGGGTGCGCAAGGCCGACATGGTCCACAACACCTTGCAGCCAGTGATCGAAGTCGACTCGCAGACCTACCAGGTACGCGCCGACGGCGAGTTGCTGGTGTGCGAGCCGGCCAGCGAACTGCCGCTGGCCCAGCGTTATTTCCTGTTCTGAAGGAGTGAAGATGATTGTCCTGACCCGTCGGACCGAGGCATCCGAGAGCGTCACCGGTACTGTGACCCTGGACGTCGACAGCCGCATCAAGAGCCGCCTGCGCGTGGTCCTCGATGACGGCCGCGAAGCCGGCCTGATGCTCGAACGTGGCCACCTGCTGCGCGGTGGCGAGCTGCTTGCCGATGCCGCAGGCACCCAGGTGATCCGCATCCTCGCTGCACCTGAAGCGGTTTCGACGGTGCGCTGCGACGACCCGCATCTGCTGGCCCGTGCCGCCTATCACCTGGGTAACCGCCATGTGCCCTTGCAGATCGAGCCAGGCCTGCTGCGTTACCAGCACGATCATGTGCTCGACGAGATGCTGCGTGGCCTGGGCCTGACGGTGCTGGCCGAGCAGGCACCGTTCGAGCCTGAAGCCGGCGCCTACCAGAGCGCACCGCACAGCCACAGTCACAGCCATGGCAACGACCATCCGTTCGTGCGCCTGCCAGCCCATCCCTGAACCCCTCATCCAAGGAGCCCACCATGAAAAAGATTTTCGCCCTTGCCCTGCTGATGGTCGCATTGCCAGCTTTCGCCCACCCTGGTCACGACGGCAACCCGCTGCAGGATGGCTTGCTGCACCCGCTGACCGGTCTTGACCACCTGCTGATGCTGCTGGGTACCGGAGTGCTGGCTGCGCTGACCCGGCGCAACCTTGCCCTGCCACTGGCCACCCTGGCGTCGATGTTCGCTGGCGCCGTGTGCGGCCACCTGTTCGGCGATGTGCTGGGCATGGAAAGCATGATTGCCGTGTCGGTGCTGGTGGCTGCCGTTGCCGTGCTGCTGCCGCGCCGTCAGTTGCTGCTGGCCCTGGCCATGCCGGTGTTTGCCTTGTTCCACGGCTGGGCACACGGCGTGGAAGCCACGCCAAGCGCTTTCTGGATGTTCAGCGCAGGCTTCGTCACGGTCAGCGGCCTGCTGCTGGCCGTCGGCTTCGGCGTCGGATGCCTGCTGCGTCGTCATAGCGCCCTGCAGAAGGCCTTCGGTGGCGGCATGCTGGCTGGCGCCGCGCTGGTGCTGGCCGGTTGATGAACAGCGACCTGGCACTGCTGCGTCTGCTGCAGCTGGCCAGCCCTGGCCTGCCGGTGGGTGGCTTCACCTACTCGCAAGGGTTGGAGTGGGCCGTGGAGGCTGGCTGGGTGCGTGATACTGCCAGCTTCAGCGCCTGGCAACGGGAGCAGCTGCACGACACCCTGGCTTGTCTGGATTGGCCGGTGCTGGCGCGCCTGTATCGCGCCTGCGAGGCAGGCGATGCAGAGGCCTTTGCGCACTGGAGCAGGTTCCTGCTGGCCAACCGCGAAACTGCCGAGCTGCGCCTGGAAGAACAGCAGCGTGGCTCGGCCCTGGCGCGCCTGCTCGACGGCTGGCAGCTGGGCCAGGACCCGGCCTGGCGCGCCAGCCTTGAACTCAGCCAGCTTGGCGGCATGGCCTGGCTCGCCGCGCACTGGCAGATCCCGTTGCGTCAACTCGCCCTCGGCCATGCCTTCGCCTGGCTCGAAGGCGCGGTGATGGCCGGGGTCAAGCTGGTGCCGTTCGGCCAGCAGGCGGCGCAGACCCTGCTGCGCGACCTGGGTGCTGAACTGCCCGGCGTGCTGGACCAGGCCCTGGCCTTGGCCGATGACCAGCTCGGCGGCGGCCTGCCGCTGCTGGCAATCGCATCTTCGCGTCACGAAACCCAATACACCCGTTTGTTCCGTTCTTGAGGACTGCCTACATGCAAAGCTATCAGCAACCCCTGCGCGTCGGTGTCGGCGGCCCGGTCGGCTCTGGCAAGACCGCGCTGCTCGAATGCCTGTGCAAGGCCATGCGCGATCACTACCAGATCGCCGTGGTCACCAATGACATCTACACCAAGGAAGACCAGCGCATCCTCACCGAAGCCGGCGCCCTGGAGCCTGATCGGATCGTCGGCGTCGAGACCGGCGGCTGCCCGCACACCGCCATCCGCGAAGATGCCTCGATGAACCTGGCTGCCGTTGAAGCGTTGGCGCGCAAGTTCGGCAACCTTGAAGTCATCTTCGTCGAGAGCGGTGGCGACAACCTCAGTGCCACCTTCAGCCCGGAGCTGGCGGACCTGACCATTTATGTCATCGACGTGGCCGAGGGCGAGAAGATCCCGCGCAAGGGTGGGCCCGGCATCACCAAGTCGGATTTCCTGGTGATCAACAAGACCGACCTGGCGCCTTACGTCGGCGCCTCGCTGAAGGTCATGGAGCGTGATACCCAGCGCATGCGCCCGCAGCGGCCCTGGACCTTCAGCAACCTGAAGAAGGGCGAAGGCTTGCAGGCGGTGATCGACTTCATCGTGGAGCGGGGCATGCTGGGTGTGAGGGGCTGACCGCTCACTCATGGCTGCAATGGGGTTTGCCGTGCTGGCCTTCGTAGCGATCATGATGCCGCACCCAGTCCATGGTCCCGGCTTCGTTGCGCCCCAGTGGGGCGATGTCGAGGAAGTTGTAGGTGTTGACCAGGATGTCCAGGCCGCGGGCGTAGGTGGAGTAGGTATGGTAGAGCGCGCCGTCCGGGTCTTTGTAGAAGGCACTCAGGCCCGGTAGTTCGGCCTCGTTGCCGGTGTACGGCTCATAGTTGTACTGGCGTTGGCCCTCGGTGCCGACGCTGACGCCGAAGTCCTCGTTGAAACCGCTGCCGTTCGATGAATACCAGGGGAATCGCCAGCCCATGCGCTGGCGGAAAGCCTGGAATTCGGCGTAGGGCGCGCGCGACACGGCGACCAGCGAGACGTCGTGATGGGCCAGGTGCAGGTTGGCACCGTCGAAATGATCGGCGAGGAACGAGCAGCTTGGGCAGCCTTCGTTCCAGCCCTCGGCAAACATGAAGTGATAGACCAGCAACTGGCTGCGCCCGGCAAACAGGTCGGGCAGGCTCAGTTCGCCGTCCGGGCCTTGGAAACGGTAGGGCTGCCCGACCTTGACCCAGGGCAGGGCACGACGGGCAGCAGCCAGTTCATCGCGCTGGTGGGTGAAGGCCTTTTCGTGCAGCCACAGCTGGCGGCGGGCGGCC
>NZ_BCBG01000099.1:0-1978 GCF_001320485.1 Pseudomonas sp. NBRC 111130 | reverse complement strand
CAACGGCACATCAGCGCGCCAGAATGTGCCGCTGTCTTCAGGGCCGAACGTGCCATCGGGTGAGTCATCGGTGCCCAGGCGCAGATAATTGCGCAAAGGCGATGCGTTAAGCTGGTCGCGGATGAATGCAGGCCATTTGTCTGGGGTGTTATGGCCTGTGAGGTCGAAAATCAGGGGCGAGCCGGGTATGGAGGCGCCCGTGCTGTCGTCGAGCACAGTGATCCAGCGAGGGTAGGTGCCGGTCGCCAATGTAGCATCGATCGTTGCATGCCGTACCCAAGTTGCCTGGCGCACCGTCAGCTTGAGCTTCAAGGTGGTGCGCAAGTCTACTGACCAGTCTTTCTTGTGTGCTTCAACCCGGCTTTGGTCGCCGGTCTTGCGGAAGAACGGTTGTACAGGCAGGTGAGCGTTCACGCTTTCCACAAATGCATCGATACGCCCGAGCAGGTTGTCTTCATCGGTGGTGTAGTCGAGAACGCAGGGCCAAGATTTGATCGGCTCATTACTGGGGCCATCACGAAGACAGATTTCCACCACCCGCGTGCCAGTGCCGCCAGGTGGAGGTTGAACACGCTCCTGAAGAACCTGGGCAATGCTGGCGGCTTTCCCGTCAGCGGTATGCAGCACGGGGTTTGCCCGGTCATCAGTCAGATGCCCAAGCGCAATGCGCAACGGCACATCAGCGCGCCAGAATGTGCCGCTGTCTTCAGGGCCGAACGTGCCATCGGGTGAGTCATCGGTGCCCAGGCGCAGATAATTGCGCAAAGGCGATGCGTTAAGTTGGTCGCGGATGAATGCAGGCCATTTGTCTGGGGTGTTATGGCCTGTGAGGTCGAAAATCAGGGGCGAGCCGGGCATGGAGGCGCCCGTGCTGTCGTCGAGCACAGTGATCCAGCGAGGGTAGGTGCCGGTCGCCAACGTAGCATCGATCGTTGCATGGCGAACCCAACCGGTTCCAACCCCTGGGTTGGCGGCTGATGATGGCTTGGCCACCAACGCCTTTAGCAGATACACATTGCTCACTTCGCTGAGCCACGTGTGCTGGCCATCCCATGCGCCCCATTTCTGCAAGGGGTCATACAGTTTTTTGAGCGCCTCGAAAGCCTGGGATTGTTTGGCATCCAGACTGAATACAAATTCATGCCCATCCAATACGGGTTTGATGGTTACATATCCGTATATGCAGTATGCGTAGTCAGATGCGCCGGTTCCGTAGATGAGATCAACCAACACCGGGCCGGATGCAGGGGTCAGGGATTTCCAGTCCTTTTGTTCAACGCGCTCTGCCCCCGACGCAAGGATGACCTCGATCTGGTTCGTAAATTCCTGCACCCTCTGCTTGAGCTGGGGCACCGCAGTGATGTCGGTGTAGGCAACTTCCAGCGCCTTATTGGCCTGTACTTTGACAGCGGACGCTGTTGCCTCGACGAACTTCTCCGTCACTCCATTGATAGTGATGGTGTCCTGGCTTTTGAAAAACTTTCTGAAGTTGGCTTCGGTGAACAGCATAATAGGCGTCCTTACAGGGTCGGCATGAGGTCCTATGAAGCGCCTGGACGAATATGGAGACAACTGGCAAAAATGATAGTTATTTACGCGATCCTGTCCGGATTTTCGGCTTGCCAGGTGTTCGCCGACAAGGTTGCAGCGCCTATCAGATCGAGCGCCGCCCGCGCGGCGCATCGCGGGCAAGTCGGATCGCCGCACCGCCGCTCCCACATCTGTTTCGGGCCAGTCTCTCCTGTGCTGCCAACAGGGACCGCCTTGGTGCATGACAGGAGACAGGTGGAGCCACCGAGATGTACCGCCATGCCAACAAGGCGGATCCTGTTGGCGGCACAGGAATAACTGGCCCGAAACAGATGTGGGAGCGGGCTTGCCCGCGATGCGCCGCGCGGGCGGCGCTCGATCTGATAGGCGCTGAACACCTCAAGGCAGGCACCTGTCAGCCCCAAGCCTAAACTGTCGCCCTACCAAC